>JBDMZA010000416.1:0-5646 GCA_039770155.1 Clostridiales bacterium | reverse complement strand
ATATTTATGTTATCTTTTTTATTTAAATTTTCTTTAGTATTATTATTCTCTTTAGTATTATTATTCTCTTTAGCATTTATATTTTTAATATTGCTTATAATTTTTGTTTTATCTGCTTCTTTTTTTAATTCTTTACTTGTTAATATTATTGTAGGTTTACTATCACTTAAGTCTTTTAAACTCTCTAAATCAACAACTAAGTCTTGTATGTTTTGATATCTATCTTCTGGATCCTTTGTAATCATTTTCATAATCAAGTCACTTAGGTCTTTCGAAATCTGACTATTTAATTCATAAGGAGCCTTTGGCATTTCCTGTATATGCTTAATAATAACAGCAATGGCTGTTTCCCCCATAAATGGGACTTGTCCTGTTAGCATTTCATACAATGTAATACCCAATGAATATATATCTGACCTATTATCAGCTTTTTTACCTCTGGCCTGTTCAGGTGAAATATATCCAGCTGATCCCATTACCGATCCAACTTTAGTCATTGTTTTTTTTGCTGCGAATTTAGCTATCCCAAAATCTGCAATTTTAGGAGTACCACCTTTTGTTATCAATATATTGTGAGGTTTTAAATCTCTATGAATTATATTATTATTATGTGCATGTTCTACACCTTTACAAATTTTCAGCATAAGATCAATTGATTCATCACATGTCAAAATAACATTTTGATCAATTTTTTCTTTTAATGATTCACCATCCACAAATTCCATAATAAAATAATTTATATCATCTTCCTTACCAATATCATATATTGAAACTATATTTAAATGAGACAAAGCAGCTATTGATTGTGCTTCTATTTCAAATCTGTTCAAAGATTCACTTTTTTCTTGAAGTTCATCCTTCAATATTTTTATAGCAATAGTCCTGTTTAAAGATAAATCTTTACCTTTATAAACAGTTGCCATACCTCCAACTCCAACTTTATTCAATATTTTATATCTTTTATTTAATATTTTATTTTCCATTTATTTCATACTCATCCATTCTCTTAAATTAAATTATACTTCAAATTGTAGAAAACATTCAGGATCTATTTTTAAATATACCAGAAAAATACTATACTTATTTCTCTGATATGTAAATATCAATATTTGTATATGAATATATTATAATTAATTACTCAACAACGCAAGTTTAAGAATGTTTAAAATATAATATATAATTTTTTGGATATGCCTTAGAAAACCCTAAAAAATAACATTACATTTTAAAAATCTGATAATAACTAAAATCATGTGATTCATTATTTTAAAGTGTAGATTTATTTTTTAAATTCTACTATTAATCTTAGTATATCTTAAATAAAAATAAAAATCTTTTATTATGTATATTTAATTTAAAAAGTTTTTCAAAACTGTTATTATATAAATTAAATTAGTTTTGTTTCAATAATCTTTCATTGGAGGTATTTTAATAATTGGATATTCTAAATATACTATTAAATGTTCTTACAGTATTAATTCTAGTATTAATAAATGGTTTTTTTGTTGCTGTTGAATTTGCATTAGTTAAAGTAAGAGATTCAAAGATGACACAACTTGTAAATGAAGGAAATAAGATGGCTGTTGTAGTAAAAAATATCACAAAAAATTTAGATTCATACTTATCTGCATGTCAGCTTGGTATTACTTTAGCTTCATTAGGGTTAGGTTGGGTCGGTGAGCCTTTTGTAGCAAGCGCTATTGAACCTATATTAAAAAATATTGGTTTTTCTGAAATTATTATACATACTATATCATTTGCTCTTGCATTCTCTATTATTACTATGTTACACATAGTTTTAGGAGAATTAGCTCCAAAATCTATTGCAATACAAAAATCTGAAAAAACAGCTTTATTACTTGCCTTACCTCTTAAAATATTTTTCAAATTAACTTATCCCCTGATTTGGATTTTAAATATAATGTCAAATTTAGTTTTGAAAATAATAGGTTTAGAATCAGTCTCCGAGTCTGATGATGGACATTCTGAAGAAGAACTAAAAATATTAGTAAGACAAAGTAGTAAAAATGGTTTAATTGATAAATCTGAAGGTGTTTTATTTGATAAATTTTTTAATTTTAAAAATCGAGTAGCAAAAGACTCAATGGTACCCAGAACAAATGCGATTATACTAGATGCCGAGGATTCATATGAAACGAATTTAAATATATTAATTGATACAAGACATACAAGATATCCAGTATGTAATGGTAATAAAGATGAAATATTAGGGTTTGTACATGTTTCAGATTTTTATGCAGAATCAATAAAAAAAGAAAATAAAAATTTAAAAAGTTTTTTAAGAGAAATATTAAAAGTTCCTGAATCCCTCGAATTATCTGATGTTATGAAATTAATGAAAAAAAATAAAACATTAATTGCAATTGTTGTAGATGAATTTGGAGGAACTGCAGGAATTATAACCTTTGAAGACATGATTGAGGAAATATTGGGGGAAATACAAGACGAATTTGATAATGAAAGACCACCAATTGAAAAAATAGAAAATGGTTATTTAGTAGATGGTCTTTTACTTATAGAAGAAGTAAATAATTTATTAAAAATTGATATCACTAATGAAGATGTAAACACAATTGCAGGCTGGATTCATATGCTATTAATAGAAGATCCTCAAATAGGAAAGAAAATAGAATACGATAATTTTGTTTTTGAAATTAGTGAAATGGAAAAAAATCGTATATCAAGAATTTATATAGCAAAAATTTAAGCATGTTTCAAACTAATTTTGAAACATGCTTAAAAATAATTTATATCAGTCTAATATTAGTGATTCTCAGATTATAAAAATATGATATAGTTTTTTTAGGATTTATTTAATAAGGCAACTTTTTTCTGAAAATGCCGATGCTTTAACGGATTTTTTTAAAAAATTGACTAGTTTATTTTTTAATTCTACCTAATTCAATACTATTATTAATATTATTACGATTTTCTCTGTGTATTCTATTTAATTCTAGTTTTTTATTCTTTTGCTCTTTTAATTTAAATTTATTAATCATACTTTTTAAATTATCTGATTGAATAGACAATTTTTCACCTGTATTTGCGGACTCTTTTGAAATACCTGTTGTTAACTGTATAGCATTTGCAAGTAATATAGTTGCTGTACTTATCTGTGTTATACTATTTGACTGTTCTTCTGAGTATCCTGTAATTTCTTTAACTAATTTTGATGATGATTTTGCATTCATATATATATCACTTAAGGAATTTGAAGTTTCATCAGCCAATCGAATTCCTTTAGAAACTTTTTTAATAGATTCTTCAATCATTACTGTAGTTTCTTTTGCAGCTTCTGCACATTTTACTGCTAAGCTCCTTACTTCATCTGCAACTACTGAAAATCCTCTTCCATATTGACCTGCACTTTCTGCTTCAATAGAAGCATTTATTGCCAAAATATTTGTTTGAAATGCTATCTCATCTATTACTTTTATTATTTTTCTTATTTTAACAGATGATTCATTAATTTCTTCCATAGAAATCAACATATCCTTCATTATTTCTGTGCCTTGAACAGCATTACTTGTAGTTAAATCAACTAAATTATTAGCTTGTTTTGAAGCTTTTGAATTATTTTTAGTATTTTCTGATAATACTTCCATAGTTGCTGTTATTTCTTCAATTGAGCTTGCTTGTTCAGAAGCATCTTTTGATATTTGATTACTTCCTTTTTCAATTTCTTTACTGCTGTAACTGACTTCATTAGCTGATTTGTAAATATTGCCAATTAATCCATTTAAAGAATCAATTATTTTATTTATATTTAATGAAATATTTTCAAACTCACCTCTATAACTGATATCTAATTTATTTATAGATAAATTCCCAATTGAAACTTCATTTAGAATATTTGATGTTTGACTAATCACACTTTTTAAATATCTGACCATGTTATTAACTGAATTTGACAATTCAAGATACTTACCTTTATAATTTTTATTCATAGAAGCATCTAAATTCCCACTTAAAATATCATCCATAGTACTAGAAACATCTATTATAGGATTTGTTATTGATTCAATAGTATTATTTATTCCAATTAATATTTTTTTATAATTACCTTTAAATTTTTCTATATCACATCTATATCCAAAATTGCCATCAACTGCTCCTCTTGTAATCTTATCAATTTCTAATACTAAATTATTCAAAGTATCTTGAACTAATTTTATTTTCGGTCCTATTTCATCTTTTTCAGATTTTATCAATACATCATTGATATATTCTCCTTTTGAAACTTTATCTAATTTTGACAATAAATTTTCATTTAAGTCATCTACAAATAGATTAATTTCCTCACTTATTTCCGAAAGCTCATTTTTTCCTATATGTTTTGCTTTATAACTTAAATTTCCATATTTTAACTCATTTATATATTCTCTTATAACCTTTATATTTCTATTTATATTCTTATAAATTATAATTCCAATAATCAACGAAGTTAAAAGTATTACCAACATCAAAACTATTAAAATCACAGCATTTTTAAATAACTTGTTATAATACGAATTAACAATATTTTCATCATATTCAGATATTAAAGAATTTAATTTAGTCACATCTTCAAATACATTTTTTTCTAAGTTCTTCATTTTTTCAATATTCGTCACATACAAGTTAACATTATCTATCATGTCCAATATTGAATTTTTAGATTCTACAGGCAAATTCTCAAAGAATGTCCCTCTAAGATTTTCTATATCTTTTTCTGTGTTTTGAAGTAAATCTTTTAAAAAAACTAAAATACTTTTACTTTCACTAGAATCTAACTTCAATTTTTCAATAAATGTCTGAATCTGTAAATTTCCCACAGTATTTTTATCAGCTCCTAATATAACAAGCCTCTCTAATTTAGTTACACTATTTTGTGTTCTTTCATCAGCTAATCTAAAAATAGTTTCCTCAGTATAAGTTCTTGATTTTTTAATTGATTCATTCGTGAGTATATAAATATTATTTAACAGTTTTTCGTTTTCATTCCAGTAAAAATCATATTCTTTTGTATTTTTATATACTGAATCAAAAATAGTTGAAATCTCTTCATCTTTTATACTATCTTTTATGTAGTTATTCGTTTTGTCTAATCTTTTATTGATATTAGTATAATCTAAGTTACCATCAAAATAATTAGTAATATCTAAATACAAATTCTTTGTGTTCTCTAAATCTATTTTTGTATTTTTATTAGTAAGTTTTATCTCATTAACTGTTTTATTAAGAAAATATGTAAATAATATAAACGAAACAAATATAATAGTAATTCCCAAAATTAGCATTGATAACATATTTTTAATTTTCATTAACTAATCTCCTCTCAAAATAGCACATCGAAGCAAATAACTTCAAACAAGATTTTTCCGTTAATAAATCTTAAAATCAAGAAATATATAACTACATATTATATTTCGAAATTAATTCATATTTCATAACCCAAAAATTTCATAAACCAATTTTTTTTTTGAAAATATCGATGTTTTACGAATTTTCAAAAAAAAGATTGGCTAGTTTATTTTTTAATTCTGCATTAATGTTAATTCATTTTGATTCATTGAAATATTAAGAATGCATAAAATCAGAATACCTGCTGAAATCCATTGTATAGTTGACATTATATTTCCATGT
>JBDMZA010000415.1:0-8159 GCA_039770155.1 Clostridiales bacterium | reverse complement strand
TTTAATGATTCTATAATTATTTTTTCAGTTACAATCATTTCATGTAAATCTTTCATAATAGCCTTGGCTCTATTCAGAATTAGTTCAATGCTCATGATTGTTCACCTTTCTTCTATTCTCATATAATTTTATCCTTTAATTCCACTTGTAACAATTCCACCTACAACATATTTTTGAAGCACTAAAAATAACACAATAATGGGAATTATTGACATCATTGAAGCTGCTAAAATAGAACTCCAATCAACACCCATATTCCCAATATAATTCTTTATTGCTATCTGAACAGTATATTTTCTCTCATCTGAAAGAACTATTAAAGGTAATATATAATCATTCCATCTCCACATAAAAGAAAATATTACTAATATGACTGTTGCAGGAGAACCCAACGGCAACATGATAAATGTAAAAATCTTAAATTCATTTGCTCCATCAATTCGCGCAGCTTCAATAATTGAAAGAGGCATCGACAAATAATGCTGTCTATATAGAAAAATACCTGTAGTTGTAGTAACTGATGGAAGAATCACTCCCCAGATATTATTATAAAGTCCTAAAGTAGAAATCACTGAAAATTGAGGAACTATTAAAGTTTCTCCAGGCAATAAAGTTCCAAGCAAAAATATTCCAAAAATCAAATTTACATATTTAATTTCTCGACGGTATATAGCCAAAGCATATCCACACATAGAACTTATAATAACTGTTATTAAAGTCCCTACAACTGCAAGAAAAAGGCTATTTCCCATATTTTGAGCAAATCCATCATTTAAAACATTTATATACGAATCAAAAGTAAACTTTTTAGGTAAAAATTTTAACGGATAAGTAAAAAGTTCACTTGATTCCTTAAATGAACACATTAAAAGCCAAATTACAGGAAATACAATAACAATAGCCAAAATCACCGCTAAAAGTGTGAATACTCCAACTTGCATATTTTTATTATTATTCACTATGCTATGTCGCCTCCTCTACTAACTTTAAATTGAATAAATGCTATAAGTACAAATGTAACCATAGTAACTATAGAAATTGTAGAGGCATATCCATACATGGATTGATCAAAACCTTTTGAAAATATAAATTGAACTATATAAGTCGTTGAAGTACCTGGACCTCCCTGGGTAATTCCTTGCACAAGTGCATACTCTTTTAATAGATTTACTGTTGATAAAAGAATCACCATAAAAGTTGTAGGTAAAAGTAAAGGGAGTGTTATTTGAAAAAAAGTCTGAAATTTATTTGCACCATCTATACATACAGCTTCATAAATATCCTTAGAAATACTATTAATACCACCTATAAATATAATCATAAAAAAACCTGTTGATGACCAATTTGAAGCAAAACTTATAACAAATGTTGCTAATCTTGAATTAAGCGCCCATTCTAGCGGAGTAATATTAAAATTTTCGAGAATAAAGTTTATTAACCCATATTCCTGTCCAAACATCCAATTTATTGTAATCCCGACAACAAGAGCTGAAAGCAAAACCGGAATATAAATTGTTGTTTGCATAATTGACTTGCCAAGTACATTTTTAGATGTTAGCAGCAAAGCAATTAACAATGGTATAATAACTTTAAATGGTAAAGAAAATAAAGTATACATGCCTGTTTTTGCCATAGAATAATAAAAATCAGAATCTGTAAAAAGATTTTTATAGTTTTCAAGACCTACAAATTCCATATTCTTCCATCCATCATAATTTGTAAATGTAAATATTATACTAAGTACGAGTGGTACTAAAAAAAATATAGTAAAGAGAATTGCACTTGGTGTTATAAATATCCAAAAAGCTTTTTTATGGTTAGATACATTTTTTTTTGTAAGCACTTAAAATCACAACCTTTAATATAACATAGTAAAATTATTCTTTAATTTTCCAACCTGATTTTTCTGATAAATCTTTAGCAAATTCATCAAGAGCTTTTTTTGGAGTTAATTCTCCACTTATTGCTTTTCTCAAATAGTTTCTATATTCATTATCCAGATATCCAGTCCATCCTGAACTCTTATCTGTCATAAAACTTTCTGTAACTGAATCAACCTCTGACAGCAGCACTTTAAAATCTGCTTCTGCTTCTTCATTAGCAGGTTCATACAAGACATCATTTAAAGCTGATAGACCTTTTTCATTATCAAGAAAATACTGATAGTTTTCCTCTTCAAACATCCACTTTATAAATTCTATTGCTAATTCTTTATTTTCTGCATTCTTAGGAACAGTCAGACCAGTTCCACCAATAATTGCAGAAGATGAAGAACTACCTTTTGGAGTTGGCATTACAGCAAACTTAAAAGAATCAATATTAGTAGAAAAATCATTATAGTTCCAAGATCCAGAAAGGTACATTCCAACATTACCATTCTTAAAATAATCTGCCGGATTATCATTAGTTCCTCCAGCCCATATTGCTTTTGGCATTGCCTTATTATTCATTTCAGCAAACTTCTCTAAAGTTGAAACAGTTTCATTACCAGTTACTGTAATAATAAAAGATTCATCTTTCTTTTCTACAATTGAGCCTCCATTTGCATACATTAATGTATCATATCTTGCTCTTGAAAAATCTACAGCTAATCCATATTTAACTGCACCTTTTTTTTGTAAAAGTTCAGCATTTTTATACACTTCATCCCAAGACCACGGATTATCAATAGTTGGAGCCTCTAAACCTGCTTCATCAAAAACATCTTTATTGTAATACATATTTGTTATTGTATATTGGTATGGAAAACCTGTGATTTTGTCAGAATTATCAGCTTGGCCAATAACTTTTAAAGCAGTCGATTCAAACTTTGAAGTATCATCTTCTTTACTTAAATCAATAAATTCATCGGGATACTTTTGATGTAATCTGGTTGTAACAATTAAATCCGGTAGATCCTTATTTTTTGCCATAGAAGGAAATTTAATCAACTGATCATCATATGGAATTACAATAATTTCAACTTTACTTCCTGTTTTTTCTTCCCATTTTTCCAGTGATTTACCAAAAGAATCATGCTCTCCAGGTTCTTCTGAAAGTAATACCTTAATTGATTTGGAATCACCTTTAGATTTTTCATTAGAAGAATTACATGAGGATAAAACTAGCATAGCACTAACTATCAAAATAGACAGAATAATAAGACCTGTTTTCCTTTTTAATGTTTGAATTTTTAACATGATTACACCCTCCATCATTTTAATATTTTAAAAATTATATATATTATCGAAGGTATTCTTTCATTTTATTGAATTTTTATCATAATAGTTAATTACTTCAATTAAAAATAAAATTGCTATAGCTTGTCCGTATGGCATTGGTTTGATAGGAATTTTTTTATAAAAATCTTTATTTTCTCTTCCCATAGAAGTTCCATAAGATACCTGCGAAACAATTCCTTGTTCATCAATTAAATCTAAAACCGATTTTAAAGCTTTTAATGCACAAGATTCATATTTAGAATTTAATAATCCCATACTTATAGCTTTTAATATACCATATGCCAAACCACAAGTAGCACTCGCTTCTAAATAAGAAGTTTTATCGTTAATCAATGTATGCCACATACCTTTTGTATCTTGATATAATTTTAAACTCTTTACCTGTGAATGTAATGTCTCAACTAAATATTTTTTTATACTCCCTTCTAATGACAGAATTTCTATAAGAATAGGAATTGCCATTGTAGCCCAGCAATTGCCACGTCCCCATAAAGCTTTTGAAAAATTATGTTTTTCTCTAAATGTCCATCCATGAAACCATAAACCGCTTTCTTTATCTGTTAAATACTTTATATGAATAAGAAATTGATATTTTGCTTCTTCAATATAACTATAATTATTTAATATCATTCCAATTTTTGCAAGAAACAACACTGCCATAAACAATGTATCATCCCATAATTCCTGTTTATTTTCTGAATCAGATGTTATATGTTGAAAACCGCCTTCTTCAGTTCTTGGTAAATTTTTCATAAGCCATTCTGCCCATTCTTTACATATTTTTAAATACTTATTATTCTTTGTATGTTCATATAAATACGAAAGAGTTAAAAGTGGTGCTGTTGTATTAATATTCTTTGAAGGCAAGCCCAGTTTAAATTGATTTTCATAGTATTTTATAATAATATCTAAGTACCTATTCTCGTCTGTTTTTTTAAATAAAATCCATAGCCCATATAAACCTACACCTTGAGTCCACTCCCAATATTGATATTTATTTATATCATCATTTGAAAGATTATTTTTTTTCATATTTTTTAAAAAAATTTCATCTTTTTCATATAATGTTTTTTCAAAACTTTCAACTAATTTATTTAGTTTTTCTATAATAAACCTTTTCTCAATCAATTTATATAGTCTCCTTTATTACTTCCATTTGTGGCTTTGGTTTATACTCAAGTTCTTTGCCTGACAATGTTACATTATTTATTCCATTGACTACAAATTCTCCATATTGTGGATCTGTAAAACTTACATATTCTTTTTCATCATACCTTACTTTTATATTTTTTAATTTGACTTTAAAAGTTTTAAAATCATTAAATTCCGTTTTTGAGCCGCATTTTACCATAACAAAATGATTTAATCCATAAGAAATTATTTCTTTACCTGTATTTGCACCCCTATCAGTACATGAAACTCCATTACTAAAATATATACCAAGATATGAGTTATCAATTTTTAAAAAAGTCCAGTTATCTGTTATTTCAGTTTCATCATATGAATAAAATGTACAATAAGCATGAATGTAGTGTACTATTTCATCAGGGTTTATTTTATATAACATAACTATTAAATTTCTATACTGTTCCACAAAAGGCATTGTACCATTTCCCGCCCAGTAACTAGGACGATTACCTCCACTGTAAGCTCTTTCACCGGGATGATTTATGTAAAACTGTACACTACTACCACCAAGAGCCACATTCATCAAATGTTGTTGATGTCCATGTTTAAAAGGTTTAAATCGTCTTACACTAGAAATAAAATAATCTCTTGTTTTAAATAAATATGTTTTTACTTTATTTAAGCCCTGATCAAATTCGACACTCATACCCTCTCCTTCATTTAATTTCAATTCCTTTGTATAATCTGGAGGTATATAGTCTGAAAGACAATATAGCGAAACCGCTCTTGTTCTAAAATTAACATACCCCTTATTATATGATATCCATTCTATAAAGCTTGTTTCTGTAAGCTCCCTTACTTTAAGAGTATCTTCATATGCACGACCAAAACTCGAACTCATAATTCCATTAAATGTATTGTATGAAATTATTTTAAAAGTAAAATCAAGAGCCTTTTTTGTCATATCTCTAATAATAGCATCTGGAGCTAATTCATATAATACAAAAAAACCAATAAGGTTAATGGGAATATATGTTGCAGAATTCCATTCAGAATAACCATACTTAAAGAAATTATTAAACCATTCACTTAAACGTTTTTTACCAATAATGCATTGTTCTTTTCCTTTGCGTTTACTAACAGTGAAAATCTCATCTTTATATATATCCCCTGAAAGATATTGTGAAATATGGAACAAAAGCGAATGATTCTCACTAAAATACCACATTACATCATTACCTGGCTCATCAATCCAGTATCTAAAATCAATTATTGATCTTTTTATTTCAATATATAATTCATCAGAAAGATATTTCCTATAACGCTTTATCAATAAAATCATCGGTACCAAGTAAAAATCTGCACAATCTTCCTTTTTTTCAATCTTTTTTAAACTGATTAATAAACAATTATAAGCAACATCTGTTAACTTTTTATGTATTTCTAAAATTGCCATTGTACGATTAACAACATTTTCTCCATAATTACTAATAAACTCTAAGATTTGCATCTTTCTGCCTTTAATTGTATCCATTGATTTAATTTGAACAATATTTTTTGGATTAATTCCAATTACTAAATCTCTTGATATCGAATACTCTCCTATTTTTACTGTAATATAAATTTTGAAAACACCAATATTATATTCTTTAATATTTCCAAGAGATACTTCATTTTTATCCTTACATGCAACAAATTTTTTATTTTTACCAATACTTATATTGTTTATCTTAAAATTTTGTTCATCCTCACTAATAATAAGTTCTTTATCAGAATCCAAGAAAAAATTATCATACTTTAAGATCAATTCACCTTCTTCAAAACAATCTTTTTCAAAATAACAACTCTTCAAAAAACTTTCCGTACTTAAAATCTCATGAGGATCATACTCAACAAAAACTACATTCGATATTTTATCTACTCCTTTATATCTCAATTCATAGTAAAAAAACACATCCCTTTCCGCAAGTTCATCTGAATAAACAACGATCTCATTTATTCCTGAATTTAATTCTAGTGAAATATTAGTTTTACTAGCTATATTCCTAGTATAAGGTGTAAAACATAAAATTTCTTTATTATTTATCCAAATTTTAATACCTCCACATGTATATAATTCAAAATTATATACAGCAGATTTTTCAACATTTACATAAGTCTTTGCATATACCCAAAAATGATAAGGTATATGCGAAAAAGATGTAAAATCTACTTTATTGCTTTCAAATGGAAAATATAGATGTTTATATCTTCCTTCATAGTATTTTACAGCATCAATTCTATTTTTTTTCAAAAACTCTTTTCTAATAGGATAAATAATTTGAACATAATCTTCTCCAGAATTTACTTCCGCCTCAAAAGACTCACAAAGGGACTCAAATTTAGTTTTGTATAAGTCAGTAATTAACCAATAGTTAATAGAATCATTGTAGTTGATAGGATATTCTAATCTCATAAATACAACTCCATTTACAGTATTATATTATATTAATTAATAAACTTTATTAATTAATATAATATAATAGATAATAATAATTTTCTATTCATATATTGCTATTTTAACGTATATACTGAAAACTATACTAAATTTCTATGAAACTCTTCTCTATGATTTTTATAATTTTAATGAAATAATTTGCTTTCAAAATTAAGGGAAATAATTAAGCAATAGCTTTAATTTTATTATTTAAAATTTAACATTCTTTATCTAATTAGATTATATAAACAAATCAGTAGAATTTTATGAAGAAATATGTTCAAATAAATATAATATATCCGAAATTTATAATATAATAATCCTCATAATATTTGTTATATTTACTATATTTTTTTGAGGGGAGTATTTTATGAAAAAGAAAACTATATTTTTAAGTATTACGGTATTAATAATGATAGCCGTTATTACATTATTTGTAATTAATATATCAGCAGCTTCAAAAGCATCATTTACCTATGATGTAGTAAGTGATTGGAGAAGTGGTGCTGTTGTCAATCTTACTATTACAAATGAAGGTTCATCAGATATTGATGGTTGGAAGGCTAAAATGGATTTTGACGGTGATCAAGAAGTCGAAACCATATGGAGTGGTAGTTATACTCAGGAAGGTAAAAGTGTAATTTTAGAAAACAGCAAATGGAATTCTAAAATTGCATCAGGAGAATCAGTAACTTTAGGTTTTACAATTAAATATAGTGGAACTAATTCTAAGCCATCAAATATAGAATTAGTAAGTGAAAATGAAGTTCCTGTAAAAGAAACCGTAGATGAGGAAGCAAGTGAAAATACCGATGAACAATCAAATGAAAGTTCAGTACCAGATACATTATCTTCTGAAAATGATTTAAGCAAAGAATTGTTAGCTTTCCCAGGTGCAGAAGGTTATGGTAAAAATACAGTTGGTGGACGTGGTGGAGACGTTTATGAAGTTACTACATTAAATCCAACTGGCGCAGGAAGTTTGGGAGAAGCAATTGGTGCAAAAGGTGCAAGAACTGTTATTTTTAGAGTTGCAGGAACAATTACAGGAAACTTTCAAATTAGAAACGATAATATTACAATAGCTGGTCAAACAGCACCAGGTGATGGTATTTGTATAAAAGGAAAACTTTCTGTTGATGCAAATAATGTTATTGTAAGATATATTCGTGTAAGACCTAATGCAGTAGATGATAGCATAGGTGGTTCACACGGTAAAGAAAATGTTATTCTTGATCATGTATCAGCTAGTTGGAGTGCTGATGAAGTTCTATCAATATATAGAGATACAAACCTTACTATACAGTATTCTATGATTACAGAAGCATGTTCAA
>JBDMZA010000414.1:0-18556 GCA_039770155.1 Clostridiales bacterium | reverse complement strand
TTAACTGAAATAATAACTGCAATTCAGAGTTATTCACAGAATTTATTTCAGACAACTTTATCATATAAATTAAATGTTATGATTATGAAAAAAACCATTGGTTTAACTTTATCAGATTTTGAGAATGCTGATGTTTACGATAAAATACAACGTGCACAAGATGAGATTGGATATAGACCATTTCAGCTGTATAGTTCAATACTTTCTATTATAGGAAGTACTATAACACTTATTTCTACTGCATTTATTCTAATTGTTTGGAAGTGGTGGATTTTTGTATTATTATTAATAGTTCCTATAATATCAACAATTTATTCGACGAAAATTGGTAAAAGACAGTTCAAAATTGAGTGGAGAAGAGCTCCTAGATATAGAAAAGCTTGGTATTACAGTTTTCTGATGTCAAGAGATATAAATTATAAAGAAATAAAATTATATGGACTTGGAAATTATTTATTAGAAAAATACAATAAAATTTTTGAAAGGTACTTAAAAGTAGATAAAAAAGTAACAAAATATAGAACAATAATAACTTTTATATTCAATTTTTTGATCAATATAATGGGTGATGGCATTACTTTAATGCTTTTATATTCTGCATTCAATGGAGAGCTACCTGTTGGAAATCTTTTTAGTTATATAAGAGCTGTATCCATGACCGAATCAAATTTTGAGAGCATAATGAATACACTGTTTTCTATGTACCAGGATAATCTTTATATAAAGCAGTTATTTGAATTCTTGGACTTACCAGAAGGAGAATCAAAAAAGTTAACTGATTATCAATTAGATTTGTCTGTAAAGTTAAAATCTATAGATAAAATTGAGTTTAGAAATGTTTCATTTCGTTACCCAGGTTCAACAGATTATGCTTTAAGGTATATTAGTTTTACTATTAGAAAAGGTGATGTTGTTGCAATTGTTGGGAAAAATGGTTCTGGTAAAACAACTTTAGTGAAACTTTTAACCAGACTATATGATATATACGATGGTGATATTTTAATCAATGATATTGACATAAGAAAATATAATATTGATGATGTAAGATCTAATCTAGGTGTTGTATTTCAGGACTTTGTCAAATATGAAATGAAAGTTAGGCATAATATTGGATTTGGTAATATAAACAATTTAAATAGTAATAGAGAAATAATAAATGGAGCTAGAAAAGCTGGTATAGATTCAATGATTAGTGACTTACCAAATGGTATTAATACACAATTAGGTGTATGGTTTGATAATGGAAAACAACTTTCAGGAGGTCAATGGCAAAAAGTAGCAATAGCAAGAGCTTTTTTTAGAAATGCAAGTGCTTATATACTGGATGAACCTAGCTCTGCACTTGACCCAGCGGCAGAAAAAGAAATATTTGAACAATTTTTTAAATCTACAAAAGGAAAAATCGGCATATTTACTTCTCATAGGTTTTCAACAGTAAAATATGCAAGCAATATCTTAGTATTTGAAGGTGGATACATTATAGAAGAAGGCTCACATGAAAACCTTATAAATTTTAGCAATTATTATAAAAAATTATATGAAATACAAGCCTCACCATTTTATAATATTATTGAAAAAGAGTAATTCTTGACTATCAAAATATTTAATTCATGATAATTGAATTAGGCAGAATCAAAAATTTCATAAGACAATTTTTTTCTGAAAATATCGATGATTTAACGAATTTTCAAAAAAAGTTGACTAGGGGATATCCAAAAAATAAACTCTAATTATCGAGTATGAATTCGCATGATTTAAGCGAACTTAAGACGAAAAGAATTAGAGTTTATTTTTTGGATTCTGCCTTATGTAAGATAAAAAATAGCCAAAAAATAATGTACGAATTCATTCTAAAGAATTTGATTTATTTTTTGGCTTTTGGCTATTCCTGATATATTTTTTAGTAGTTTAATTTAAATTTATAAAATTTAATTAATATCCTAAAACTTTAAAATCATATAATACTAAATAGTTTGTCCTTGAATCACCTAATTTTAAATATAGATATCTTGAATTAATCTCATCAAAAGAAATAACTTGATGTCCACCTGTTAAATCATATGATCCAATTTTATTATATTTGTTATCATTTATGCTATAAAGCTCAAAATTTTCAGGATAATTTTTTTCACTCCACGTTAATTCAATACTAGAAACGTTTTTATTTTCTTCAAGATCAATTTGGATCCAATTTTTTTTATGGATAAATGTAGCCCAATTATTAGATGAATCTAAATCGACAGTATTTTTTGGTTCATGTCCAATTATATAGTCTGATACAGATACTATTTTATTTAAGGCTAGATTTTTTATTGGCATATCAGTTGGAGTTTCAGTTGGAGTTATAGTTGGGGTTAGAGTTTCAGTTGGGGTTGGAGTTTCAGTTGGAGTTGTAGTTGAATTTTCAGTTGTTTTTTTCTTTGATGTTGGTTTTATAGTTGTTTTTTTTGTAGGATCATTAGTTGATTTCTCTGTTGGAGATATAATTGGAGTTTCTGTTTGATTGTTATTTTCAGGTTTAAAACTAGTTGTATTTGATTCATCATTAGTATTTATAGGACTTTCAGTTGTTTTATTTTCATTATCTAATATTGAGATTTTTTTATTATTTGGCATTTTATCAGGGGATTCTGTTTCATCAACTATTGTTTCTGTATTTAATGTAACTTCTTCCTCAGCATCATCAATATGAAAAGCATCTTCAGCAAAAATATATTTATTATCATTTTTAAAATTAAACATTTCATTAATGCTGATCCCTAATAAATCTAATTCTTTAATAGTGCTCTTTACCATATCACTATGTTTATATATTATATATTTTCCAATAGGTAAATTCTTCGATTTAGCATATTTATATTCAGAATATGAACCACCTGTTACTACAATTTTATCTTCTTCATAGTAGTTTTTTTTGGACCATTCGCTAAATTTGTTTAATTCATTATTTATCAATTTTAATTGTTCTTTATTTTTATCATTTGTCTGTACAAAAGTTATTCCAATTATGTTTTCATTGTTGTTTGAAGCGATGTTTTCCATAGCACTGCTAATATAACAATTACTAAAATTACTATGTTCCTTATACTCACCACCTTCATATAAATATGAATCATAAATTTTCATGTCATCATCTAGTTTAAACTGATAACTTTTGTTTTCATCAATATAAAAATATACACTATCATCTAAGGCCATAATACTTCTAGAATTTAGTACACCATATACCAAACCTATATTTATAAAGACTACAAATAATAATGCTGATAACTTAAAAAGTCTCAATTTAAGAATATCTTTTTTTCCAAATATAACATTATCATTTAATTTCATGCCTCTTCTTCTTAGTATTTTTGAATATTGAAAATCATATGTCATTACTATTGCATAAAATAATTTTAACTTTGTAACAATTCCACTTCTGTTCAAACAATCACCCTCTTATAAAAATAATTTTACAAAAATAAATTTTACCTTAGAAATAGCCAAAAAATAAATCCATATTTTTGAAAATGAATTTGTATACTTCAATTGAAAAAAATTGGTGTTATTTTTTAGAATATCACTATTTATGTGTTTTAATATCTACATTAAATAATTACTTAAAAAGTCGATCTCATTGGAATATAATGCTAAAAAACTTAAAAATTTATAATTTAATTTTTTACATTTTATCATATTTCCTCAAAAACATCTATTATATTTCCTGAGTATTTTGTGCTTAGAGATATCAAGTAAATTGTGTACTATAAAAGATATATTTAGTACATAATTAGTGAGTTTAAGCCAAGATAGATTATAAAGTTTATTGTGAATTTATTGAAAAAGTAAATTTGATATATATATTATGTATGGTTATATATATTAAATATAATGTATTTAATATATATTATATTAGTTTATTTATTAAAGTAAAAGTTAGGCATAATCAAAAATTTCATAAGACAATTTTTTTCTGAAAATATCGATGATTTAACGAATTTTCAAAAAAAGTTGATTAGTTTATTTTTTTTGATTCTGATTAAAAAGAATTTAAAGTGTAGTTTTATGTTTCTAAATTATTAGTTGTTAATAGTCAGGTGAAATTGCTTGAAAGAATTTAAAATAAAAAATTAAAAGTAGTATCAATAATTAAAATTCTTTAAAGTAAAAGAAATTAACTAAATTTATTATAATTTAAAAATTAGCCTTAAATCTAATATTTCCCAAATTGCCCGTTCTGCAAGCTACTGATATAAGAGTTTTTAAAGATTATGTGTTTAATGGAACAGATAAAAAATCTATTCGTCAATAACTATAAGATAATTTAATATCATAGCATTATTTACATATTTATTTAGATTAAAAGATATTTAATTTAAACTATCTATATTTAAAATTTAATTTGAGGAGTGTTTATTATTATGAAAAAATCAAGCAGTACTATGAGGAAAAAAACAAAGAAAATACTAATTACAATCACAATTGTTTTAGTAGTATTTATTTCATCAATGACTTATATGAATGCATGTAGCTTTAATTATTCTTCCTTTAATAATCAGCGTGGTCTATTTAATAAGTCTTTGAGTTCTAATTCTATAAATTCACAATCTAATAATGGGGATTATAATTGTGATTCAGAAGGTACAAATGGTTATTCAAATTCTTATAACTCTGATTGCAATAATGGAGAAAGTGATTATGGATACAGTTATGGTTCGGAATCGCAAGGAGGATATAGTTCTAACAATCAATCAGGCAACAATGAATCGGCTACAAATTCTGACTCTAATTCATCAAATAGTAACTCTCAGTCACAAACATCTACTAATTCTGGTTCACAATCACACTCAGGTGGTGAGTTTCAATCTTTTTTTGGTTCTAATAATCAATCATGTTATGACAATGGATCACAATCTGATTCTGGATCAAATTCAGATACTAACTCTCAATCAGATTCAAATACTAATTCTCAATTAGATTTTAATTCTGAGTCCCAATCGAATTCAAATACTAACTCTCAAACAGATACTAACTCTCAAGCAGATACTAATTCTCAAACAGATACTAATTCTCAAACAGATACTAATTCTCAAGCAGATACTAATTCTCAAGCAGATACTAATTCTCAAACAGATACTAACTCTCAAACAGATATTAACTATCAAACAGATATTAACTATCAAACAGATACTAACTCTCAAACAGATACTAATTCTCAAACAGATACTAACTCTCAAGCAGATACTAACTCTCAAGCAGATACTAACTCTCAAACAGATACTAATTCTCAAACAGATACTAATTCTCAAACAGATACTAATTCTCAAACAGATACTAATTCTCAATCAGATACTAACTCTCAATCAGATACTAATTCTCAAACAGATACTAACTCTCAATCAGATACTAATTCTGAATCTCAATCAAATTCAGATACTAATTCTGAATCAGATACTAACTCCCAGTCGGATTCAAATTCTGAATCAGATTCGGATACTAACTCACAAACAGATTCTAATTCTGAATCACAATCAGATTCAGATACCAATGCTGAAGAAGAAAATGCAAAAAATGATAATAACAAAGAAGAAACACAATCAGTTGAAGAAAAGGATAATAGTTCAGAAAATCAAGAATCAACATCAGACAGTTCACTTCCTAAAACTGGTGAAAGTAGTCAGTTTGTTTATATAATGAGCGGATGCTTATTAATATTTATCGGAGGATCAATATTTATTATAAAAAGATATAATTTGAACATAAAAAATATTTTTTAAATTCAAAAAGATATAGCAGGTCATAAATTTTAGATGATCTGTTATATTTTAATTCTTTATGAGGCATAATCAAAAAAACTTGTCAACTTTTAAAAAAAATCAACTAAAGTATGGGTATTTTCAGAAAAAAATTGTCTTATAAAATTTTTGATTATGTCTAAAAAAATTTTGACAATAAGTTATTAATTATTCGGAGATGGTACTTTATGTTAGTATTTCAGAAAAAAAATTTAGTTGCTGTAATAAGTATTGTAGTAACATTTTCTACACTTGGTTTCATATTATTAAATGCATCTTCATGGAATTCAGCTAATGATCCTCTAAATTTGGATGAAAATTATGAGTCTAATATATCTAAACTTCCTGAAAGTTCAGAGTTAAGTGAAATACCATGGGCTGATACCTATTGGCCATCAAACCAAGGTGGAATTTCAGCCAGATGGGATAGTAGTGGATTAAATATTTATAGTTTATTTAGAAATAGATATTATATGAGAAGTACTTTTGATTACTCTCCGTATAGCTTAGTTGACCTTAAATCAATGACCTTAAATGAAATTTCTGAACTTTCGCCTGCGGAAAAATTTGATATTGTTTGTAATAATTTTGACTATCCAACTGTACAAGCTGAAAAAAACCGATGCAGTCAATTTCTAGATGATTGGGAAGGACTTTGTGATGGGTGGGCGCAAGCTTCATTAAATTTTAAAGAACCAAAACCAGTAATTTTTGAAACAAACGAAGGTCTTCAAGTACCATTTGGTTCATCTGATATAAAAGCTTTATTAATTTACTATCTAGCAGTGGTAGATAAAAAAGAAGTAAATCTTTTAGGTACAAGATGTAATGAAAATAATTTTTATTATAGAAGAAGTGTTAATAGTCCTGAATATAATGATGTAAATGCAGGTGCATTTCATATTGTTCTTACAAATTTTATTGGTCTTAAAAGTAAAGGTTTGATCGCAGATATTTCACCAGGTTATCAAATTTGGAATAAGCCAATCTTTGGATATGAGACAACAATTGATGGTGAAAATTATAATATTACAGATTCTGATGCAAATGGAACTGCTAAAAAACTTCAAGTTACAACAGTAATAAAATATCGTACTGAAAGTGATAAATCCTGGGATCCTTTATATGATAGTTCAAAATATATAGATTATTCTGAATATAGATATAATCTTGAATTAAACGCTAATAATGAAATTATAGGTGGTAGTTGGATTTCTAAATCACATCCAGATTTTTTATGGCAACAGGAAATACCAGAATTTATAGATAATTATAAAATTATTGAAAATATTTATAATTTATCTCAAAATTAATCCTGTAAATACTAAAATAGAAAATTATTGCACGATTTATTCAATTGGTTTATATAATAGGGCATAATCAAAAAGTTGATTAGTTTATTTTTTGATTATGCTTAAAATAAATCTATTTAATACAATAAAAAATATAAACAATTATATTTTATATCTATAATGTTTATATTCTATTAAAAATGACAAGCACTTTATGATTAAGTGATAGCCAAAAAATAAACTCTAATTCTCGAGTATGAATTCGGTATTACTTTTTAGGCTCTCCTAAGGTATATCCAAAAAATAATATCTCATTATAAAATATGAAAATCATTAAAATTGTGTGATTCAATATTCTAAAATGATTTTTTTTTATTTCTCTAGGTATTAGAAATATATATTTATTTTTAATTTATTCTTAAATGTGTTATTTTAGTGATTTACACAGTTAAATAAATTAGAAATAAATATATATTTAAGGTGAATTTAAGGAAAATAATTTAACATGGACCTGATGTTATTTAAATATAATTAAATAAATTAGGAGGAGAAATAAATGAAAAAAAGAAATTATGGTAAAAAACTAATGCTTAATTTAATGGTTATTTTACTATGTACATCTCTACTAAGTACAGGCTGTTCTAAAATTAATGCTGGTACTTCTACTGGTGATTCTGCCAATGATACTGCCAATGATATTGTAGAATTATTGGATACACCTGAAATTATAGCTGAAATGGAAAAAGCTCGAGAACTTGCAGGAGATGATGAATCTCTTCTTATTACTCAACGTCTTCAGTCTCGAGATTTAGATGAGAACGGTATTCCTACTGGAGCTCCTGGAGTTGACAGTGAAGGTGCTAAAACATATGCTGAACCGACTCAAATATTTGATAACCTCTATTATGTTGGAACAGCTGATTCAGGTAGTTTCATATTTACAACAACAGAAGGTTACATTATGATTGATGCAGGATATAACTATAGCCCAGAAGAATTTATTATTCCTGGAATGGAAGAGTTGGGATTAGATCCTGCAAAAATTAAATACATTCTTATTACACATGCTGGTCCTGATCATGTTGGAGGTGCAAAATACTTCCAGGAGAACTACGGAACACATATTGTAATGAGTGAACAAGATTGGGGTACAGGTAAAAGACCAGATAGTGATTCAGAAGAAGTTTCTGAAGATGAACAAGAGCCTCAAGAGGAACAAGATATTCAAGATGTTCAAGAGACTCAAAAGACTCAAGAGCCTCAAAACCATAAAAAATCTCAAAAATCTCAAAAACCTCAAAAACCTCAAAAACCTCAAAAATCTCAAGAACCTGAAGCGACTCAAGAACCTGAAGCGACTCAAGAACCTGAAGTGACTCAAGAACCTGAAGTAACTCAAGAACCTGAAGAGCCTCAAGATGAATCGAGAATGGCGTTTGAAATGCCAGAACAGGATATGATTGGTACTGATGGACAAGAGCTGACTTTAGGAGATACAACTATTACTATAGTTCATACTCCAAGAAGAGTTGATGGTGGTGGTCTCTCATATATTGCACCAGTATTTGACAATGGAGAGCCTCACATGTGGGCGACATATGGAAATACAAATGTTGTCGGAACCCTAGAAGATAAAGCAGTTTATAGGGAATCCATAGAGCATTTCCTTTCATATACAGATGCAGCTAAAGTGGATTCAGTTATTAGTAATCATCCGTTTGTGGATGGATCACTTGAATTAATGGAAGAACTTCGAAATCAAGAAGAAGGTGAACCAAACCCATTTGTATTTGGAGAGGAAAGAGCAAGACAATTTTTCGAAGTCTTAGATCAGTGTGCAGTGGTATTGACAGAACGTCAAAAAGCTGGTTTAGATGAAACTGGAACTATGAAATTGGAAGAAGAAGTAGAAGAAGAAGTAGTAGTAGAAGAAAAAGTGGAAGAATAATTTATATAAATTTAAAAGTTCTTGATATACTTGAGTCAAGTATATCAAGAACTTTTTTAAAATTAAATAATCTCCTATTTGGAATTTAAATAATATTGATGATTTTGTAAAGGAACTATTGGTTTATGACATCTAGTTTTCTTTCAATAATATCTTAAGAGAAGATGTATTTAATATAAAATTATTTGGTTTTGAATTGGAGTTTTTGTTTGTCAAAATAAAACCAAATTCAACAGAACTTCCAGGTTCTATAGTAGAATTCCAATTGACATTTTTAGCCCTTATTGTGGAGTCGGTTTCTATAATATCTACACACCACGAAGATGTGATTTTTTGATTTTCAGAAAAATTACAATCAATTTCCCAATCTTTTATTGGTTGTGAACCAGTGTTTTTGACAATTACATTTATAGCAGTACTATTATTCCATGAACTGCCAATTTTATAATTGATAGTTCCACTTATTAATAATGAATTTAAATAGACTTCCAAATTAGTATAATCATCATTTAAATCATAATTATTTCTATCATCAATATTATTTTTATTAAGTCCATAGGAATCTTCCCAGGCATCAGGAATACCATCTCTGTCAGTATCGGCTCCTCCTTTGATTGAAGGAATAGCTGGAAGTCCACCAACATCATCCTGGCTATCAATAATGGATCCAGTATTAGTCACTAATTCATTTATAATACGTGAATCAATTTTATCACGGCTTAATGATGAACCTACATAATTTTTCACCCAATTATATGCTTCATTTGGAGTATAAGTAGTTACTAAAGGATAATTCCAACGTGTATTAATTTTTTGAGAATCATCAAATTTTGGGAATGCATCCCAACCTAAATCTTTACCATCAAGGATACCATTAACGTTACTGTCAACCTTATTTCCAGATTGATAAGCATATATACTAGCAAATTTCTCATCATCCCATATTGATGATGGATCGTCTGAATATTTATTAGCAATATAGTAATTGTTTACCATGTTAATTTCAGCACGGCCTCCTTTTGAACCATCAATTGATTCACCTTGGCGTTGTCCCCAACCATAAACAATATTATTAACAAAGTCTAATCTAGCTTTATATCTTTGAAGTTGTATTGTTTTTTCTTCTGAAGATAATGTACTGTCTGGCTGATATGGACCTACTCCAGGATTACGCATATCATTGTGAGCATAAAGGTTACGATAGTAAGTATAGCCACCTTCGTCATTATTGTTAGCACGCACTAATGAACCAAAACCATGAGGCATTAAATAAGAAAGACCATTTTTATTTTTTACTAAATAAGAATCATTAAGTGGTTCAGATATAATAGAGTTCTGAACAGTAACATTGTTTGATTTTGTTACAGATAATGCTTCATCAACACTCCATGAAGCTGAAATGTGATCAAAAATTACATTATTTGAATCTATTACACTAATAGCATCAGCATTTGAACCTTTAAGATTAGCGTTACCACGAGGTGGCTTAACACCTGTTGGATCAAAAACATTAAAATCTCCACATCGAAATCTCATAAATCGAATAATTACATTATTTGCTTTTACTAAAGTATTATAACCATATACTGTAATTCCGCCCTTTGGTGCAGTTTGTCCAGCTATAGTAATATTATCTTTGTTAATAATAAAAGAGGATTCTAATCTTATATTTCCTGAAACATCAAATACAATAGTTCTCGGTCCATTTGAAGAATTTATGCCTTCACGTAGCGACCCAGAACCTGAATCTTTAAGATTAGTTACATGATAAACATCACCTCCACTACCACCTTTTGAAAAACGTCCATAACCTTCTGCTCCTGGAAATGATAGTATTTCATTTGTAGTAGTAGTTTCATTTTCAGATTCTTTGGCAGCATTAATAAAATTTATTGTTATTAATATACTAATTAATATAGGTAGAAGAACAGTGAAATACTTTTTCAATTTTTTTAAATACATAGTAATGCCTCCCCATTTTAATTATTAGGTTTTTCACAACGAATCATTCGTTCAGCAAAGTCATCTAAAAATTGTTCACGCCACATATTTACAGTAACAGCGCCTTGATGTCCATCTGTTGCTAATGAAGGTGATGGATCATCAGTCCACCAGTTTTCATATAAAGGTGATGGATTATTAGCTGCTGATGGTTCAGCATCTACTGCTTTAAGTCCTCCAGTTTTTCCATCCAATTCTGGAACATTAGAGCTGATTGTGTAAGTGTATGATTTTGAAGCTTTAGGTGTATATCTAAAACGTAATGTCCCGTCTAGTGCTGCAAAACCTTGTATGTTCTGGTTATCAATTTTCATAGTACCATTAGGATTTGATGTAGAACCAACAGGAAGCCAAAGTTCTAATACACTAAAAGTTTCGATAGTATCTGAAGATGTTGTTATACGGTTAAAAATCTCATGAGGTCTTTCCCATGCTTTTACAAACTTTCCTCCCCAAGATGGATCTGCAGGACTTTTTGGTTCACCATTTAAAAGTCTAGCAAGTGAAGGTGTATCTCCCATTTTGATTGTATCTCCAACAGAATTAAAATAGTCACCAAGCATGCCTTTACCTTTTATGTTCTTAGAAATAAATGTAGAGTTATCATAATCACCAGTTTGATTACCACCTGTAAACCATCCGCGATAAGTTGAGTTTGCTTCAATAATACTAAGATTACGGTGATTTTCCTCAATGTATTGATAAGCATCTGGACCCCACTTTTTATTTGGACCGCCAATATAGTACACAAATATTTTCTTTTCTATATCAGGTGCATCATGAAGTGCTTGTGCAACATCTTCAATAGATCCCCAAACCAATACATGCAAAGGACGTGGATCTTTATTTCGAGCTGCTTTGATAATTAGTTTCGAACCATCCGTTTCCTGCCTAAAACCAGCATAAGGAGCTAATTCAGTTTCACCTTGTACAGAAATTGATCTCAATTCATCAGCAGTCGGATATTCTTTTGAGTAAGTCTTTAGATTAGGATAGTCACCTTCATATTTATCAATAATATTAAGAATATGACTTAATCGCCCATTACCATGGGGAGATGAAATAATTCCTTCAATATCTAATACATCTGCATATACTAACAAATGAACTAGAGATTGATAATCATCAAAATCTGTACCACCAATATCTGTAGACACAATTACTCGAGGTTTACCATTATTGTTAGAAGGTTGTGTTGTAGACAATTGCGTTGTAGAAGGTTGTGTTGTAGATGACTGTGTTATTATTGGTTGTGTTGCTGTAGGCTTTGAAGTGGTTACAGAAATATCTGATGGAACTGAATTTGTTCCGCTGTATGTTATTTGAAATCCAAAATTTACAGAACCTTTTGCTGGTATTATTGAATTCCAGTTAAAGCCAGAAACTTTAACAGAGTTACCATTTTGAGTATAATTTGCATTCCACATATTACTTATTTTCTGATTTTCTGGAAATATCCATGTTACAACCCAGTCATCAATTGGTGATGAATCTGTATTTGTTATTGTTACATTAATTATTGCACCGCTTCCCCAATCATTACTAATGTCATAGGTTATTTTTTCAGCACCATAGATATTAGACGAAACCAATATGATTGTTAGAAAAATGGCTGAAATGGTAATGCAAGCAACCATTGTAGAAATTAATACTTTCTTTTTAAATACTTTACTCACTTATCATACCCCCAATTATTATTTATTTATAAAACAACAAAAATATTATAATTACCCAGAAATAATAAAGCTATTCTGAGAATAATCTTTATTATTCTGCTTTAACTACTGTTTAAATATAGTATAATAATTTATTGATATTATAAACTTTATTTACTAAATTTAACATTAAAATGCGTTTAAATATTATCACTCATCAAACTAATTGTCAATTGTTAAAGACATGTGATATTCTTGAGTGCAGATTATTTTTCTTCATCAATGAAAATGTTTTTAGGAATTAAAATATTAATAGAATATAATGTTAAATTTGATAAAGTATACTAAAAAATAAATCTGTATTATCTAGAATGTAGATTTATTTTTTAGTATACTTTAGGTGAAAAGGATTAGGGAGTATTTTTCTCAAAATAAAAGAGGTAAAGCAAATGATACTTGTTCTTCATAATATAAGTTCAGTTATTTATTGATTTGAGATTGAGATGTTTGACAGTTAAAAAACTATTAGAAGGTTTATTTTAAAAATCTTATCTTTTTTTATTTTTTAATAGTATTAATTTTGACAACAAAAAAAATACTATTGTTTTAATCAAAATTGTAAACTTAAGTAAATATGCTGTCATCATTTTTAATTATATCAATTGCTTCTTGTTCTGTCTCGACATATATGACATTTAAACCAACCTTACAGGACATATCTTGATGCCTTTTTGAACGAATTTTAATTGGTAGTTCATCTCCTGTTGCAAATATAATAGTTTTACAATTCATGTTATAAAACTCAGAATGGAATTTTGAAAACTCTATAGCTGTCTGGGCATCGGGGACAAGTTTCATATGTTCAATTAATCCTAAAAACACCCACGGCTCACCTTTGAATATTTTTGCCATTTCCTTTATTTCTGAACGATTTCTTCTTGCAGTATCACCGTCCCAAGTACCTGTTGGCAATGATGCTATTACATTTTTTTTAGTGTAGTAAAATAATTTACAATCATATTTTGGAATATTATCACCCATAATTTTATTATATTATTCTTGCTTATTAAGTAATTTTTTACCAAGAACAAATATATAATATCATGTTTTTTTATAATATTGCAATTATATAATTCAATTTATAAAAAAATGTAATATAAATGAAATAAAACTTTTGAAAAAAATAATAAGATTTTTTTAGAAAAAAATGAAAAGATATTGACTAAATAAAAAAATATCGATAAAATATTATCTATAAGAAAGTTTATATTAGGTAGAATCAATATTTTTTAGAAAAAATTGTCTTATGAAATTTTTGATTATACCTTAATAATAAAGTTTATATAAGAGGAGGTTATATTGTGCCAAATAAAAGTGTGAGAAGTTTCGAGAAGGTTTGTGAAATAATTAACAAACATAATCGAAATAAAAATAAATTGATTCCTATATTACAGGAAATTCAGGAGGTTTATAGATATTTGCCAGAAGAAATAATGACAATGATTGCAACTTCTTTGGATATTTCACCAGCAAAAATTTATGGTGTTGCAACATTTTACTCTCATTTTACGCTAAAACCAAAAGGTAAATATGTTATAAAAATTTGTGATGGAACTGCATGTCATGTGAAAAAATCAATGACAATACATAAAGCTATTTTAAAAAAATTAAATTTAAGTAATGATAAGTTAACTACTGATAATATGTTATTTACTCTAGAAGCAGTTTCTTGTTTGGGTGCATGTGGACTTGCACCTGTAGTTGTAATTAATGAAGTTGTTTATGGACAAATGACACCAGAAAAAACTGTTAAAGTTTTAGAGGAAATAATTGAAAGTGAGGGATTAGTTAATGAATAATACAAAATCTATTGATTTAGCTAATATTAAGTCAAAGTATAATGAAGCTAGTAGTCAAATAATTAAAAGAATTGTTGTATGTGCTGGTACTGGTTGTGTTGCAAACAATTCATTAGGTGTTTTTGAAAATTTTAAAAGAATTATAGAGAATAGAGAATTAAAAGTTATAACGGAACTGGATTTTGAAGAAAATAATAGAGATGCTAACTATATAAGTAAAAGTGGTTGCCAAGGTTTTTGTCAAATGGGACCATTGGTTACAATTTATCCTGGACAAATATTATATACAAAGGTTAAACCAGAAGATGTTGAAGAAATAGTTGAAAAAACAATTGTTAAAGATGAAATTGTTGATAGACTTTTATACAAAGAAATTGAAAGTGGGAAATCATGTAAATCAAATGAAGATATTGCATTTTATCAAAAACAAAAAAGATATGTTATAAAAGATTGTGGAGTAATAGATCCAGGGAGTTTAAGTGAATATATTTCAAATGATGGTTATATGGGAGCTAAAAAATCTATATTTGAAATGTCTGATTCAGAAATTTGTAATGAAATTTTAGAATCTGGATTAAGAGGAAGAGGTGGAGGCGGTTTCCCAACAGGAAAAAAATGGGACCTAACTAGGTTGCAAAATAATGTAAAAAAATATGTTATTTGTAATGGTGATGAAGGCGATCCAGGAGCATTTATGGATAGAAGCTTGATGGAGGGGAATCCTCATTCTGTTATTGAAGGAATGATAATTGCTGCAATGGCAATTGGTGCTGATGAAGGATATGTATATGTTAGAGCAGAATACCCTTTAGCTGTTAAAAGAATGAAGAAAGCATGTCAAGATTTAAGGGATATGAATATGCTGGGATATAATTTTTTTAATAGTGGAAAAAACTTTGATTTGACTATAATGGAAGGTGCTGGAGCATTTGTATGCGGTGAAGAAACTGCCTTAATTTCATCAATAGAAGGTAAAAGAGGAATGCCAAACCCTAAGCCACCATTTCCAGCACAAAGTGGTTTGTTTGAAAAGCCGACTTTAATAAATAATGTGGAGACATTTTCAACTATTCCTTTAATATTAAAAAATGGAAGTCAAGATTTTAAAAAGTTAGGAACAGAATCATCAAAGGGAACAAAAACTTTTGCATTAACCGGTCATGTTGTAAATACAGGTTTAATAGAAGTTCCTTTTGGAATTACTTTAAGAAAGATTATAAATGAAATTGCTGGTGGAGTTATAGATAATGATGGAAATGTAAGTGGTTCCGATTTTAAAGCAGTTCAGATTGGTGGTCCATCAGGAGGTTGTTTAACAAAGGAACATTTAGATTTACCATTAGATTATGATTCATTGAAAAAACAAGGAGCAATGGTTGGTTCAGGTGGACTTGTTGTTATGAATAATCAAACATGCATGGTTAAAATTGCACATTATTTTATGAATTTCACACAAAATGAATCATGTGGGAAATGTGTTTTATGTAGAGAAGGTACAAAGCAAATGCTTTCATTATTAGAAGACATTATAGAAGGCAGAGGAACAATGGAAAAATTAGATATTCTATTGGAACTTGCAAATAATGTAGCAATTGGCTCTTTATGTGGACTTGGAAAAACTGCGCCAAATCCTGTGAAGTCAACAGTAAAGTATTTTTATGATGAATATATTGCACACATAGTGGATAAAAAATGTCCAGCTGGAGAATGTACTGATTTGCTAGAGTATAAAATTATTGAAGATAAATGTGTGGGATGTACATTATGTGCTAAAAAGTGTCCTGTGAATGCAATAAAAGGGGAAGTTAAGAAAGTTCATGAAATTGATAATAATATATGCATAAAATGTGGAGTTTGTATGGATAACTGTAAATTTAAAGCTATTAAAGTAGGGTAAGGAGGATAATATGAAAAAAGATGAATATTTAACTATTAATAATAGAAGTGTACTAATTGAAGGTGAAAGAAATATATTAGAATTGGTAAGAAAAGCAGATATTGACATTCCTACATTTTGCTATTATTCTGAAATGAGTATATATGGAGCATGTAGATTATGTATGGTAGAAATAGAAGGACGAGGTATTCTTCCATCATGTTCAACTTTGCCAGAAGCTGGACTGAAAATTAAAACGAATACAAAAGAAATAAGAAGTATGAGAAAAACAATAGTTGAATTATTACTTGCAAATCATGGAGCAAATTGTACAACTTGTGATAAAGGGGCATATTGTCAATTGCAATCTCTTGCCCGAAAATTAGGTGTTGAAGAAATAAGATTTAAAAAAACAGAATCAAAGTATATGATTGATGATTCGTCAAAATCTTTAAGAAGAGATCCAAATAAGTGTGTATTATGTGGAGATTGTGTAAGAATGTGCAGTGAAATACAACAAGTTGGTGCAATTGATTTTGCATTTAGAGGAAGTCAAACTCAGGTAATGCCAGCTTTTGATAAGAAACTTGGTTCAGTAGAATGCATTAATTGTGGTCAATGTGCAAGAGTTTGTCCAACAGGTGCAATAACTCCAAAATCTGATAAAGAAGATGTTTGGGATGTTATATATAATAAAAATAAATATGTTGTTGCACAAGTAGCTCCAGCAGTTAGGGTTGCTATAGGCGAGGCTTTTAATTTAGAATGTGGTGATTCATCAACTAATAAAATAGTTGCATCATTAAAAAGCATGGGAGTAAATAAAGTTTATGATACAAGTTATACTGCGGATTTAACAGTTATTGAAGAATCTACAGAATTTTTAAAGAGATTTGAGAAAAAAGAAAAACTTCCACTTTTTACGTCATGTTGCCCTGGATGGGTTAAATTTGCAGAACAGTATTATCCAGAATATTTAGATAATTTGTCAACATGTAAATCACCACAACAAATGTTTGGTTCTTTATGTAAAGATAAAATTTCAAAAGACTTGGGTATTAAAAAGGAAGATATTGTTTTAGTTTCTATTATGCCATGTACAGCAAAGAAATTTGAAATTTCAAGATTTGAGTTTCAAAAAGATGGAATTAAAGAAGTTGATTTTGTTTTAACAACACAAGAATTAATTCATATGATTGAAGAAACTGGAATAAATTTTAATTTATTGGAACCGGAATCATTTGATATGCCTTTTTCGTTTAAAACAGGTGCTGGAGTTATTTTTGGAAATTCAGGTGGTGTAACAGAAGCAGTATTAAGGTATGCCAGTGAAAAAATAACAGGATGTAAAAGTGAAAACTTTGTTTTTAAGGTAGTAAGAGGTAACAAAGGAATAAAAGAAACAAAAATTAAATTAAATAATATTGAATTAAATATAGCAATAGTAAGTAACTTGGGCAATGCAAGAAAAGTTATCCAAATGATTAAGAATAATGAAAAAAAATATGATTTAATAGAGGTTATGGCATGTGATGGCGGATGTATTGGGGGAGCAGGACAACCTGTATCAAAGGATAAAAATTGGAAAATAAAAAGAACCAATGGTTTATATGAAAATGATATTACTCAGGTAATGCATAAGTCACAAGAAAATCCACATATAGAAGAGTTATATAAGAATTATTTAGATTATCCAGGCAGTAAAAAGTCTCATGAATTACTGCATACAAGTTATAATTCAAGGAAGAGAAGTTTTGATGATGGTATTTCTATATTAAATGCTTCAGAAATTGAGAAAGTAGAAATCACAATATGCTTTGGTACTGGTTGCTTTATTAAAGGTTCTCAAGAATTGTTGCAAAAGACTATTGGGTTTATTAAAAATCAAAAAATTGAAAAATATATTGAATTAAAAACATCTTTTTGTTTTGAAAAATGTAGTAAAGGGCCTGTAGTTAGAATAAATGATGAAATTTTTGAAGAATGTACTTATAAGAAAATTGAAGAAATGATAAAAAGGCAATTGATTTTTTCTTGAAAAGTGAGTTGTTTAGGGATATCCAAAAAATAAACTCTAATTCTCGAGTATGAATTCGCATGATTTAAGCGAACTTCAGACGAAAAGAATTCGGTATTATTTTTTAGGTT
>JBDMZA010000413.1:0-3642 GCA_039770155.1 Clostridiales bacterium | reverse complement strand
ATAAAATTAAAAGGAAATTTATGGCAATGCGGTGTTGGAAGATATGAAAAGGAGTGGATTTTAATGATTTATAAAACTGAATTAGAAAAACTTAAAAATGATTCTGGAAAAAAATTTACAATGATAATTGATAAAGTTGTTCAAACTAATTTATCAAAATTAAATGAAGATGATAAAAAAAAACATATTGATTTATCAGTAGTTGATGGAATGCCAAGCGGCGAATCAACAAAAGTATATAATATTATGAAAATAAAACAGAATAAGTTAATAGAGTTATTATTACAAGGAGTTCTTCTACATACAGTAGGAGAAACAGTATCGTTTATTTTATCTATGCTATTATTTATTTCAACAGTATCTCAAAATACAAAAATACAATTAAGGGAAAGAGAATCGAAAGTTTTATATTGTATTTATAATTTAGAAACAAATTTATCTTATGATAGAATTAAAAATAAATATCAAGAATTATTTGATGTGCCATTAAAAGATATAGAAATTAATAGATCTATATCTTTTTTAGAAAAACTAAAAACAGTAAAACATATATCAACAGAGAAGGTTAAAGTAATAGAAGAGATAAACGTAAAATATGAATAAATTTAGATTAATAAAATGCGTTTATTAAATTTTTAATGAAAACATTATTATTATGCAAGGAGGATACATATGAAAAATGGTATATTATGTTTATTTTCATCACCTTTGATTTTTGACAATAAACCTATTTCAGTATTGAATTTTGAAATTGAAGAGCGGATTATTCGGGAAAAATTTGAAGAAAGCGATTTAAACTATTATAAAGTAAGGTTTGCAACAGTTGATGAATTTTTTAATAGTAAGGATGATGATTTTAGTATAATTCATTTTTCTGGTCATGGCATAGAAAACAGCCTATTATTTGAAAATGAAAATGGGGAAGCATATGAATTTATTAAGGAAGATTTAAAAGAGATATTTTCAACAATTAATAATCTTGAATTAGTTGTGTTGAGTGCATGTTTTTCAGAGTCAGTGGGGGAAGAACTCATTAATTCAGGGTTAAAAAGAGTTTTAGCTATTAAAAAAGATAACAGCATTCATGATAAATTTGCTACAGAGTTTATAAAAGTATTTTACAAGGGTATTTTGATTGATAAAACAACAATTGAAAAGGCTTATTCTAATGCAAAATTGTATATAAAATATAGTCAGTCATGGAAAAGACATAAAGATGAAATCATAAAAAAAGGAGAAAGAACCTGTATTAATGAAGATCAAAAATTTGTCTTGTTACCAAGAAATCAAAAAGTTGATAGTGATACTATTATAAGTGGTGAAAAAAATAAAAAGATAATAAATAAATATGGATGTACTAAAACAAATTTACCAAAAGCAAAAAGAGATTTGTTTTTAGGTAGGGAATTAGATATGTTAAGGATTATTGAATTAGTTAAAACAAATAAATTAGTTACCATTAAAGGGGCTGGTGGAATTGGTAAAACAGCAATTGCTATTGAAGTTTCAAAATGGTTTCATAATCGTGATAGATTTAAAGGTGGGGTATTTTTTATTGATTTAAGAGGGATAAGAAGTGTTGAGGAAGTTTATAATCAATTTGGAGAAGCTTTAGAATCAAGTATAAAGGATGAGAGAGACTTAATTAATAATTTAGAGTTTGAGGATAATATTTTGTTTATTTTAGATAATGCTGAAGATATTTTACAGCATGAAAGAAAAAATTTTAGAAAATTTCTAAATGTACTACTTATGAATACTTTGAATAACTACTTAGTAACAAGTCAAACAGAAGTAGGTGGAATTTTATACAATAAAGAATTTGTTGAACAAATAGATGAACTTCCTAAATATATAGCTGAAGGTATTTTAATTAGTAGAATTAAAAATATTGATAGAATAGAAAGATTTAATTTGGATAGATTGATCAATATTATTGGAGGAAATCCACTTCCATTACTTATAACTTCAACAAATATAAATAAAGGTTATGATATTGACAAAATAATTGAAAGAATAGAAGAAGAAAGAGATATAAAAGAGTTTGGTGCTCTAGAAGAAGATAGGAATAGTAGTTTTAAAGTATCATTGAAAATAGCTTATGAATCTATGCCAAAAAGTGCTAGGGAAATGTTTGAATTATTATCATTATTTCCTAAAGGAGCTACTAAGGAAATTTTTGAAAAGGTTGTATTTAAAGAAAATTTCATTGATTCAATAATCTATATGAAAGAGTATTCATTAATTAATTTTGAAAAAGATATGTCAAGGATATCACTTCAACCTTCTATTAGAATTATAGCTTCAGGATTTCTTAGAGAAGATACAGTAAAAGAGAATAAAGAAAATCTATTAGATTATTGTTGTATTTTATTAGATGACATAAAAACTAATTATTATAAATTAAATAGTCTAAAATATAAAATATTATTTAATTATGAAGAGCAAAATATAATAAAAATTTTAACATTTTTAAGTAAACATGTAACTAATAATATATGTAGTTGTAAGTCTTCAAAAATAGTAACTGAATTGTTGACTATATATTTATATGAAGAACGAATAAGTGAAGGTATTAGAAATGGTGAATTTCTAATCAACATTTGTATCGAGAAAAATAACTATGAAGATAAAGCTAAAATATTAAAACTAATTTCAGATTTATATGTGATGAAAGATGCTTTTTATATTGCTGAGGAAAAGTATTTGGAGTGCTTAGAAATATATAGTGAATATGAGAATTTTGATAAAATGATTGAAGTAATTGAATCAATTTCAAACTTGTATATTAAAATGGATTTACATGATAAAGCAAGAAATCAACTGAAAAAAGGTTTGAATATATGTTTAGAGTGGGAAGATAAAAATGGTGAAGCTAGAATTTTAAAATTACTTGCAGATATTTTCAAAAAAATTTGTGATTTTGATAAAGCTGAAGAATTATATAGAGAAAGTTTAAATATTTATATAAACCAAAATAGTAAATTAAATGAAGCAACTATCTTAGATTTATTAGCAGAACTTTATAAAATCAGGAGTGATTATATAAATTCAAAGAGATTGTATGAAAAAAGTAAAAATATAAGGGTCAAAGAATTTGGTGAATATAATAGCTTAGTTGCAAATAGTTATATTAATATTTCAAAATTAAATAGAGTTTTGGGAGAGTATAAAAAAGCTATTGATATATGTATGAGGGCAATAGAAATACAAAAGAATGTTTTAGGTAATAATAATAGAGAGCTTTCAATAAGTTTTGAGCATATTGCTGATTTATACAAAGATCAATGTGATTATATTGAGGCAGAAAGATATTATATAAATGCTTTTAAAATAAAAAATGATTTATTTGGGAGGATAAATACGAATACTGCCTCATGTAATGTTAAGTTAGCTAAGTTATATGAAAAAATTGGTAAGTATGAAGAAGCGGAAGAAATTTTTAAAAAAACATTGAAAATAAAACAAGAAATTTTGGGGGATAATCATCAAGAAGTATCAAAAAGTTATGTTTGTATAGCAGATTTTTATAAAAATATTGGAATATACAAAGAAGCAGAAGAAATGTATAAAAAGGCAATAGAAATAAGCTTGAAGAATTTAGGAGAAAAACATGAAGATACAGCAAATAGTTATAATAGT
>JBDMZA010000412.1:0-5328 GCA_039770155.1 Clostridiales bacterium | reverse complement strand
TCCTATTAAGATTTCTGTGGGAGGAGCATTTGAATTAAAATAAGCAAAAATAAAAGCTGTTTGGATTAGACAATGGTTCAATATTAAACAAAAAAAAAATATTAAAGCATTAGTTTGGTTTCATATGCATGATGTTAACTCAAATGGTATAAAATCATATGGAACACGAATTGATTCTTCTCTAGAATCTATAAATGCTTATAGACCTTAAAAAATGCCTTGAGAAATATGTATTTACAATTTATTTTTTTAAGATTTGCTAAATATTAGACAAAATAAAAATTTCATAAAATAACTTTTTTTCTGAAAATGTGGATGCTTTAACGGATTATTTAAAAAAGCTACCTAGGGATATCCAAAAAATAAACTCAAATTCTCGAGTATGAATTCGCATGATTTAAGCGAACTTCAGACGAAAAGAATTTGAGTTTATTTTTTAGGTTCTCCCTAGTTTAATTTGCGAAGTTTATAAAAATTAAACTAGGCGAATCTAAAATAATAATAGCGAATTGATATTCCAAAATTAGGATTTATATTTTAAATGTATAATTTAATCTACAGAACATTGAATGCCGTTTAAGGTAAAATATGAAGGAACATTATTTGTAACATCATAAAAAAGATTAAATCCTATTGATACTGATGAACTTGGAGCAATTGTCTGATTCCAGTCTAAGTTTTTTACAGTAACTTCAGAACCATTTTGTTCATAACTTCCATTCCATAAACTGTTTATTTTCTGGGTTCCAGGAAAATTCCATTTAAGTTCCCATTCATTTATTTCAGAAGAAGTATTATTTTTTATTGTCAGATTTACAGAAGCTCCATTAAACCAATCATTCTGAATTTTATATAAAACAGAACAATTTTGTTCAGGAGTACTAGAGTTCTTTATAAGAGCATTAGCAATTTCTGGAAAATACCAGGTAAGTTCATTTCTATTGAATATAGCATAACTTTCTTTTTCTGTGCCATCACCAGGGATTCCGTTATCCCACCATATTACAGGTATACCAATTTCACGTGCTGATTTAGCATAGAAACTTGCATGTGTAATTCTTGCGGAAAGATTGTCTTTATTAATTGAACCAAATTCACCTAAAACAACGGCTCTGCCATTTTTTATGAATTTATTGTAAATAGTTTCAAATTCAGACTTAAGTGAAGATTTATCGCTATCAGATCCCCATACTGCTGTTTCATCTATAACCATGGAAAAATAATATGGTGAATACATATGTAAAGAAACGATAATTCTGCTATCATTGTTGGGGATAACAATATCATTTACTGCAGAAGATGTTGTAGAAGCAGCATGACTTGGAATCATGATATGTCTTAAAGCATTATTTCCACCATTATCTCTAATAATATTTACAGCAGCTAAGTTTAAATGATTGATAACCTCACGACATTCTGAAGTTCCTCCTGTCCATTCATTATCTGAGCCTTCCACACGAGGTTCGTTCATAATTTCAAATACTAAATAATCACTATAATTTTTAAATCTTTCTGCAATTTGAGCCCAGATTTTTGTAAGTTTTTCTTTTACCTGTGTTTCCTTATCATAAGTTGGTATAAGCCATTCACTTTCATGATGTGTATTAATAATAACATACATATTATTATCAATACCATAATCTACTACTTCCTGTACTCTGTCCATCCATTCTTCATCGATAGTATAATCAGGAGCTGAACTAACATGCTCTTTCCATGTAATTGGTATTCTTAGAGTGTTGAATCCTTTTGATTTTATTTCGTCAATCATAGCTTTTGTTGTTTTGGGATTACCCCAATTAGTTTCTCCTCCAAAAGCATCAAGAGTATTACCTAGATTCCATCCAACTTTCATTTCTTTTGTAAGTTCCAATGATGAAATGTCTCGCATTGTCCCTTTCGTTCCTTTCATAGCAGCAGCATTGATGTGAATAATTCCGAAAGTAAATGTAAACAATAAAAATACTACTAATATAAGCAGCGAATATTTAGAAACTTTACTTTTTTTTAACATTCTATATCCTCCTTTTTTGATTATACCTTAATGGAAATGAATAAATATCTCTGTGTAAAATAATATCAAACAGTTGAACTAAATTTAATTGAATTTATTGTTTTCTTGTTAATTATATTGCTGAAATGGTAATTTACATAAATAATGTTTAAAAAATCAATGGAGCATTAAATTCTATTTAAAAAGCATAGGATAGTCTGAAACTAGCTTAAATCATGGGAATTAATACTCGAGAAGTAGAGTTTATTTTTGCTTATGCCTAAGACTAGCTTATTTTTAGATTATGTTTTATAATGTACTGAATATATTAATTTAGAGGTTATATATGGAAAAAATATTTAAAAAATCATATCATAGTAATATATATAAGTTATATTTTATAAGGCTTTTTTTTCACATGCATTTTATAAGTGCTGTATTAGTGACCTTTTTTACAGAGTGGGGAAGAATTAGTTTTTCAAAAGTACTATTTATAAATGCTTGGTTTATGCTTTGGAATTTCATCCTAGAAATTCCAACAGGTACGGTATCTGATTTCATAAGTAGAAAGATTTCTATTATTCTGGGGTCAATTTTTGGAATAATAGCTATTTTGGTGATGTTAAGTTATCCCCATTTTTATATATTTTTAATAGCGGAAATTTTATTTGCAGTATCTTATACATTGAATTCGGGAGCAGATACAGCACTTTGTTATGATTCGTTAATAGAAATCGGAAAAGAGAAGGATTCGAAGAAGATATTGGGAAATTTAGATTCTTTTAATTTAGTAGGTATTATGATTGGAGCAGCTTTTGGAGGCTTTATAGCTAAGTTTTTTGGATTATCGGCACCTTTACTATTCCAAATTACACCATTAATATTTGCTATTATATTATCTATTACTTTAAAAGAACCTATTAAAAGAGGATCAGCTAATAGTAAGAATTATTTAGATATATTAAAAGAGGGAATTAAGGTATTTAAAAATAATAATGCTATTAAAATTTTAACATTGGATATGGTTTTTGTTAATTCTTTAGTATGGCTTATAATATGGTTTTACCAAGTGATTTTAAAGGAATTAAAAGTAGATATAATGTATTTTGGAGTAGTACATTTATTAATGTGTTTAGCACAAATTCTTGTTATTAAAAGTTCATCTAGATTGGAAAAGTTTTTTAAAAGTAAAAGAATTGTCTTATTTTTAGGGGGATTTATTGCAGGTATAGGATTTATAATGATAATTTTATTTAAAAATCCTATTGTAGTAAGTTTCTTTATTATAATTGTGGCAGGTTTTGGATTATCAAGAAATCCACTTTTTTCAAATTATATGAATAAATATATTGAATCAGATAATAGAGCAACAGTATTATCTGTTGTATCTATGTTTAGAACTTTAATGATTTTTTTTATTAATCTGATAGCTGGAATTTTATCTGATTGGTCAATAAATAAAACACTTTTGATTGTTGGGATAACTTTGATTGTCTTTTCTTTTATATCTAAAATCAGAGAAGACCACTTAATTGATTAAGGGATAGCCAAAAATAAATATATATTTTAAAATAATGAATCACATAATTTTAGTCTCCTTATGTGTATATTTTTTGTGGTAAAAAAATATACACATAAGGAGACTTTTTATTATTTAAATATTAAATTTTCAATTTGACCAGTTTATATTTTAGTTATGCCTTAAGTAAATCTATTTTTGTATTATTAAGATCCAGTCATTTGAAGAATCAGGAGGAGTAAATTTAATATGTTCCTTATTTGATGCTGTAATTGCATTAACACTTTTACTTGCACCTGTTTTTGAATTAATCCATTTATTATTATTGTAGTTACCTGCTTTTAATTGAAGTTCAAATTTATTTCCTTCAGCAGAGAATACAAGATATTGATTGCCAGGTTCAGACAAACACCAAACACTTTTATCATCATGATTATAAAGTAGAGAATCTGATGGATTCATTTTGTAAAATTTAATTTCCTTATTCATTACATTACTTAAAATATCTATTTCTTTTGCAGAAGATTCATAAGGATTACCAACATTATGAAAAGGTAAACCATCTGAACCAAAAGCGTTTAGAGTATCTTCACCATGATGTCCACACCAATTAAAAGATGCTCCTGCTGTTGCACATCCCCAAGCAGCTTGGCGCAAGTCATCTTGTGTCGCACCAGTTTTTTTCTGCCAATATCTTCTCCAAAGTGCATTTCCTTCTATCATATATACTGGTTTACCAGGAACGTAACCTGCTAAACAAGCATCATGATGAGTCCATGCTTCCTTCCAATATTCTCTATCTGTATCTCTATCTTCTGAGTAAATTAAATGGTTTTCAATTGCTGCAAAATTGTATTCTGAACGTGTATATTCATTATTTTTAGGTGTCTCATCTTGATAGGTGCGTAAGTGGTCAAATACATCGTATTTTTTTACTAATCTAGCCCAACCAAGTTCTTGATCTTCCCTATTACCCGGAACTTCCCAAACATAACTCCAACCTGAAATATTAGAAAAAGGAGCAAGTCTTGCCATAACATAACGAACATAAAATTCCTTTTCATCTTCACTTAAGTTCGTCCATTTTGGACCATCATTTCGACTTCCGTCAAAACCAAGAAACATGTGTAATCCTACATTACGATCATTTAGCCAGGATACATTTCGTTCCATCATTTCCCAGACATCTAAACGCATTGTACTTGAAACTTTTCCATCCTGGTAAAGTGTAAGATCTTTAGTGGATGGTTCTGGTCCATCGTGATAATACTGTTCAAAACAACAAAGAGAAAGAAGCCAGTTAACTTGAAAATGATTATATCCACGATCAATCATAGGTTGATAAACATTTTCTGCAAGCCAATCAAGAGGTTGAGCTATAGACCCATGTCCACTTTCATAATAGGATTTCAACCAAACAGGGTCTGTACCATTATACGAAAACCATCTTGGATTATCCTCATAAGGTCTCAATACACCTTTACCTGCATTATCAGAAGTACATATGAAATTACCTTCTCCACCATCGGTATTATCACTCCATGTCCATTTGTACTTCCATTTACCGAGTTCTTCTGGCATGAAACGGATCTTCCATACATTTCCTGTTTTCATATCTCCACTACCAGAACCATCACCATCAAAAAATCCATAAAACTTAATTACTTTACCTGTAGGTGATGTATAAGTACAATTGAGTTCAACATCATTAAATTTATTAGAATAATTTTTGTTGTTTGTTATTGATTTTTCAAAAGTTCTATAAAGTCCAATTTGATCTGTATTTGTGTCATCTGGACTAGTAGTTAGATTAGTA
>JBDMZA010000411.1:0-6588 GCA_039770155.1 Clostridiales bacterium | reverse complement strand
ACATTGATATAATTTAAATACGAATATCTTAAATATTTATTTCAAAGGAGAAAATTATTGAAAATTTCCCAATTAAATACAAAAAATAAAATTCCAATATCATTTGAGGTTTTTCCACCAAAAGATTCAAACTCTTTAAATTCCTTTTACAAAAAAATTGATTCCTTTAAAAAATTAAATCCTGATTTTATTAGTGTAACATATGGTGCTGGTGGAAGTAAAAAAGAAAAAACTATAGAAATAACATCAAAAATAAAAAGCACATACAATATAGAAAGTATGGCTCATTTTACATGTATAGGTCATTCTATTAATGATATAGATAATATGTTAGTAAGTCTCAAGAATAACAAAATAGATAATATTTTAGCACTTAGAGGTGATCCTCCAATGAATAATCCTACTTTTGATCTCTCTAAAAACATTTTTTTACATGCTAGCGATCTTATATCATATATAAATGAAAAAAATGATTTTTTTATCTCTGCTGCTGCTTATGTTGAAGGTCATCCAGATAGTAAATCAATCAAAGAAGACTTACATCACCTCAAGATTAAAGTAGCTTCAGGTGTAAGTATGTTAATTACTCAGATGTTTTTTGATAATAGAATTTTTTATGATTATGTTGATAGAGCAAAAAGTTTAGGAATAAACTGTCCTATTTCAGCTTCTATTATGCCTATTTTTAAATATGATCAAATAAAAACTATGGCTACAAGAAGTTATTGTTCTTTTCCTTCAAAATTAATAACTATTATAGAAAAATATAAAAATAATGAAGAAGATCTTAAAAAAGCGGGTCTTGATTACTCAATAAATCAAATGCAAAATCTTATAGACAACAATGTTGATGGTATACATCTTTATACAATGAATAGACAAAAATCCACTAAATACATTATTGATAATATAACATTATAATCTATACTTATTCATATATACATCTTTTTTTAGTTGTCCTTAACCACTTTTTATTTTTTCTTTAGCATTTGCATTTGGAATTTTATCAAATTGCTTAATATTCTTGACTTTTCTTATAGGAATATTTGCAACAAGAGCAGGTACTACTCCATCACCACTATCATTTTTAGTACTTGTAAGTTGAATATCTAATTCTCTTTTATCAATATCCATATAATCAGATATTACTTTTATAATTTCGTTCTTTACTTTATCAAGAAACTGAGGAGATACACCTGCTCTATCATGCACAAGAACTAGCTTAAGCCTGTCCCTGGCCACATCCTTTGTAGATTTACTTCGACTAAAAATTTTAAATAATTCATCAAAAAGCATTTTCTTCTCCTCCATCCTATTATGTTACTTTCAATCCAAATATTCTCTTTAGTTTGTTAAAAAAAGAATCCTGTTCATCTAAATCTAGAAGTGGAATATCTTCCCCCATAATTCTTTTTGTTACATTTCCATAAGCCTGACCTGAAGATGATCGTTTATCTGCAACAACTGGTTCTCCCCTGTTTGTTGAAACTACTATTTTTTCATCATCTGGAACTACTCCAATTAACTCTACTGCTAAAATATCTACAATATCATCAATTGTCATCATATCTCCTCTTTTAACCATGTCAATCCTTAATCTGTTAATTAGGAGTTTTGGATTTTTTAAATCATTTGCTTCTAACAATCCAATAATTCTATCTGCATCTCTCACAGCAGAAACCTCAGGTGTTGTAACTACAATTGCTCTTTTAGCTGCTGAAATTGCATTTTTAAAACCTTGTTCTATTCCTGCAGGACAGTCTATTAATATATAGTCAAACTCACTGTCAATGTCACAACATAATTTATTCATTTGTTCTGGTGAAACTGCTGTTTTATCTCGAGTTTGTGCTGCTGGCAATAAATATAAACTATTATATCTTTTATCTTTTATCATAGCTTGTCTTGCTCTACATGTTCCCTCGACAACATCCACCAAGTCATAAACTATCCTATTTTCTAAACCTAAAACAACATCAAGATTTCTTAGCCCAATATCAGTATCAATCAAAAGCACTCTTTGCCCATTCATTGCTAAACCTGCACCTAAATTGGCTGTTGTTGTAGTTTTTCCAACCCCACCTTTTCCTGATGTGATAACAATCACTTCTGCCATTGTTTCTACCTCCTATAATACTGGTCATTTGTAATTTTAGTACAGAAATCTATATTGTAATACAAAAAATACAAATTACTTTATAAAAAATATTCTCTATAAATTTTTTCTCTAAATTATTAACCATATTAACTAAAAATTTTCAATTCATCCTTACATTTAAAATATATATTTCTTTTTATATTTTGTCAATTTCAAATGGAAATAATAATTACCTGCTTGATAAAAATGTCTCAATATATATAGTGTCATCTTTAACATAGGCTATTTCTGGTAAAGTATTTTCTAAACTTACTTTACTGTCAGGAGCTCTTGTTATAATATCTGCAATCCTCAATTGAACTGGATCTAATTTTAGCGATATCACATAAGCCTCTTTATTACCATCAGCACCTGCATGCACAATTCCTCTTAATATTCCTAATACTATTATATTACCTGTTGCAACTATTTCTCCGCCAGGATTTATATCACCTATAATGACAACATTTCCATCAAAATCAATTAATTGACCTGATCTAATAGTTCCTCTATAAAATTTTGTAATCCCCTCTTCAATGTCTTTGAAAAAGAATTTTTTCATTTTTAGCTTATCTTTTCCTTTCATTTCTTTCTCTTTTTCGCTATATTTAGTAAAACATTTAATATCTGCACCTGTTTTATCCAATAATAATTTGTGAATTGTATCTTCTTCAAATTTAGTTAACTCACGTCCCTTATATTTAACATTAAGAGAAGCTCCATTAAAAAATCTTCCTGCAGAATCTACTTTTTTAACCAGACTTTCAACAATCGAATCAAATTCACAATCATTTTTCATATTTATAATTAAACCATTTATAGTCGTCCTTAGTGTAACTACACCATTCATTCCCTACAACCTCCAAAACTTTAGTATTTTCTGATTTTTTTATCTTGTTCATTGAAAATTTCACTGAGTTTCATAATAAAAACATACATGAACACAGATACTATAATATTATACAGTGTTTCAGGCAAAATAATCTTTACAAACCCATATAAAAAGCCATCTCCACCTTGTAAATATATCCCAAAGAAAAATACACAAAGTTCATAAACTATAGTAGCAGTAAATGTGAAAAATATAATCACTAAAAAATTTTCTCTATATAATCTTTTATTAAAAATTCCTACTAATAATCCTACATACATGCCTATCAATGCATAAAAGCCAATCACTTTACCCGTTATAAAATCTTGTATTAGTCCTGCGAAAAAACCCACATATGCACCTTCAACACCACCTCTAACAAGTGATACTGAAATTATAAAAACCAAAACCAAATTAGGTTTAACATTGTATAAAGCTAATGAATCTAAAATGGTTGATTGTATTATCATTATTATAAACAAACATACACAATAAATAAATATTTTAATTTTCATTTTATCTACCTGTCTTTTTTAGAATCAATACTTATAATATTGCTATTTTTTCTTATTTAATACAATTACTTGATCTAATCTCTTAAAATCGACAGTCGGCTCAACAACAGCATACTTACTAAAATCATTACTTGATTTTCTTATCTGTTTTACTTTCCCAATAATAATACCTTTAGGATATATGCCGCCCAAGCCTGATGTTTCAACAATATCGCCTATAGTTATATCAGCATCTGGATCAATATAATCCATTAAACACAATCCATTATTCTTTAATTCAGAATCTCCTTTTATTAAAACATAAGAACCATTTTTTGAAAGTCTTGCACTAACAGTACTTCCATTGTCTATAATTGTAGTAACTTTAGATGAAGTAACATCTGCTGCTTCTATTCTTCCTACTAATCCTTCACTTGTTCTAACAGGAAAATCTCTTTTTACACCTTCCTTACTACCAATATCAATTCTAAATAAGCTAAACCAATTTCCCATATCCTTAGCAATAATATTAGCACCAATAGGTTCATAATCATCATATGAGTTTTTTAACTTCAGTGCTTTACTCAATTCAACATTCTTTATCTTATAATCATTTAATCTTCTCGTTTCTTCTTGTAGCTCATCAACTTGTTTTTTAAGAATTTCATTTTCATTTCTTAGTTTGTCTACATCTTTGAAGTAATAGAAAAAGTCATTGGTTTTTTTGTTTGCAAATAAAGTAAGTTTTTGAAACGGTTTGCTTATGATCGATAAACTATTGTTCATCCAACTCAAATTTCCATTATTGGATGAAACCCCCATTACAATAAACATTGTTAATGTTACAAAAACTAAAAATGTAATTTTATTCTTAAAAAAACGTCCCATCCTTTACCTCCTACTTCAATTTTTTAGGAGATATTAACACCTTCTTAAGCATATTAATTTCTTCTAAGACTTGACCTGCTCCTTTAACTACACAATCTAAAGGATTTTCAGCAATATTTACTGGCATTCCTGTCTCTTCTTTAATTAATTTATCCAATCCGCTTAAAAGTGCGCCTCCCCCTGTCAACATAATCCCTCTATCCATTACATCTGCTGCTAATTCAGGTGGCGTCTTTTCCAAAGTAAATTTTATTGAATCTACAATTGAGTTTACAGGTTCTTTTAAAGCTTCTGTTATTTCTGATGATGAAACACTAAGATGTTTTGGCAAACCTGAAATTAAATCTCTTCCTCTAATATCTATAGATTCATCTTTTTCCTTTGGGTATGCAGCTCCTATAGCCATTTTTATTTCTTCTGCTGTTCTTTCTCCTATCATTAAATTATATTCTTTTTTTATATAATATACAATAGCTTCATCTAATTCATCACCTGCAACTCTAAGAGATTTACTGGTAACAATTCCTCCTAATGAAATTACTGCTACTTCACTTGTTCCACCTCCAATATCTACCACCATACTTCCTGAAGGTTCTGCTACAGGCATATCAGCTCCAATTGCTGCTGCCATAGGTTCTTCTATAAGATAAGCTTCTTTTGCTCCAGCTTGTCGTGTTGCTTCATCAACAGCTCTTTTTTCAACTTCGGTAACTCCTGATGGAACACATATAACAACTCTTGGTCTGTTTATAAATCCTGATGTCATAGCTTTTTTTATAAAATACTTTAACATTCCCTGTGTCACATCAAAATCCGCTATTACTCCATCTTTCATTGGTCTTATTGCAACAATATTTCCAGGTGTTCTACCTATCATACTCTTTGCGTTATCTCCAACTGCCAAAATTTGATTTGTCCTCTTATTTATAGCAACAACAGAAGGTTCTCTTATTACAATACCTTTTCCTTTAACATGAACTAGTGTATTTGCGGTACCCAAATCTATACCAATATCTCTTGCAAAAATCCCCATTTAGCTTCCTCCCATAACCTTTCGTAACCTATCATTTTTATATAAGGTAGAATCAAAAATTGTCTTATGAAATTTTGATTCTGCCTAATTTCTATTCATCATTTATTCTCATAACTCCTATTTCATCTTTAGAATAATATCAAATTAGTTTCATCTGAAATTCGCTTAAATAATGCGAATTCATACTCGAAAATTAGATTTTTTTTAGATATACATAGATATTAAAGTAATAAATTATCATGATCACGGTTATCATCCATCTTCATTCCGCTGTTTGCTAATATATCCTAAATTCTAGTAATTCTAAGATGAGTAGAGTTTGAAAATTTAATTAATAATATTATTTCTCAAACAAAACAATATAATTATAATAATTTATAGTTAAATGTATTTATCATCTTATCCAATTTATTTATTGGCAATCCAACAATATTAAAATAACATCCTAAAATTTTTTCAACAAAGAGCGACCCTCTACCTTGAATAGCATATGACCCTGCTTTATCAATATGTTCACCTGTTTTTATATATGAATTTATTCTTTCATTAGATAAAAATGAAAATTTCACATCTGAGACTACAAAATCTGTCAGTTGTTTTTTGCTTAAAGAATCAACTACTGAAACGCCTGTTATGACTTTATGAGTTCTTCCACTTAGTATTTTTAAAGTTTCATAAGCTTCTTCATCATCATTTGGTTTACCATAAATAATATTATCCAGAGTAACAATTGTATCTGCACCTATTACCAATGAAGATTTCATATCATTGGCAACATTCAATGCCTTCTTATTTGCTAAAGTCATTGCAATTCTTTCTGGTGAAAAATTATCAAAATTTAAATTTTCATCTATATTACTTGGAATAACTTCAAATTTGACTCCTATACTTTCTAAAAGATTTTTTCTCCTAGGAGAATTTGAAGCTAAAATAATTTTATTCATATATTCACCTATTCCAAACTGTAAATACTGAGAAGAATGATTCTCAATGTATTGAAACTTATTATATTTCTCATAATTATATTTTTTAGAAATTTATTCTATAAACTTATTAAATTCTCTAGTTTCAACATAATAATATCTATTATAAGCATATATAATCTATTTTTCAACAAACAAAGTCTAAATATATTTTTATATATTGTATATTGACTCCTATTATT
>JBDMZA010000410.1:0-4968 GCA_039770155.1 Clostridiales bacterium | reverse complement strand
ATTTGCTATATTAAAATTTCCTATTTGCTCAGCACTATATAAATATGATAAATCGAGTGCTTCTGTAACATTACATCCTAATAATGCAATTTCATAATCACCTGATTTTACATATGATAAAGCTTCTTCCCATGTTAAACTTGTTACATTTATTTTTATTCCCAGTTCTTCTAATTGTTTCTTAATATAATCTGCAATTAATACTCTTGTAGAGTTATCTTTATTAACAATTAAATTAAAATTTGCAGATATAGTTCCACCTTTAGAGTTATTAACTAGATTTTCTTTTCCCTTATACCAGCCACCATCCGCCAATATTTTTTGTGCTTTTTGAAGATCATATTTATAAAATGGTTCTTGAATACCTTTTAGTATCCAAGACCCTGGAAAAACAGCAATATCTGCTGCAATAGCTTCTCCTGGGAAAATATCATCAATAATTTTAGTTTTATCAATTGCATAAGCCATTGCCTGCCTAATATCCTTATTTCTTAAACTTAAGTTATTCAGATTTAAAGCTAGAAATGTAAATTCATTACCTGTGAACTTTTTCAATGTAGTATCAGACCTTATACTATATTTTCCAGATTCATTTATACTAACTGTAGTTGTATCTATTTTCTTTGTCAAATAAGCATTAACACTTTCCTTTTCATTATCGAAAATTTTTGCCTTAATTTTACTTATATAAGGCATATTATTTTTATCCTTATCCTCTAGTATATTTTTCCCCCACCACTCATCATATCTTTCAAAATTGATATCCTTATCACTTAATTTTGAAAATTTATATGGTCCTGAGCCTATTGGTTTTAAATTTATGCTTGATTTTAATTTTAATACATCATTTCCAGTATAATAATGTTTAGGTATTATCGGAAAACCCATTAATTCTGCTGTAAAGGAATTTGGTTCTTTTAACTTAATTTTAAACATATTCTTATCTTTAATTGCAAATTTATCAACATTGTCAATATTATGTTTATATATAGAATTTGTTGATGGATTTGATATAACTCCAAATGTATACTCAACATCTTGAGCAGTTAATTTTGTTCCATCATGCCAAGTAATATCATCTCTAATTTTAAATGTCCACATTAAACCATCATCTGAAACAGTCCAACTTTCTGCAATGCACGGAATTGGAATTTGAGATTCATTTAATTCAATAAGTCCATCAAAAACCAACCTTAAAACATCTTTAGCATATATATTTTTTGTTAAAATAGGATTTAATGTATCAGGTTTAGTTGTAAACATATTTAAAGTACCACCTTGTGATGGTCCTCTATCCATAATATAATCATCTTCAATTATATCTTCCATATATTGACTACTAGTATTTACACATCCGGATATACAAAAAATATATATTATTATTATACCAAAATAAAATATTTTTATCATATGTATCTCCTTTACTTTTAGGCTTTTTCTCTTCTTTTGAAATTCTCTTAAAGTTTACGAATACATACTCGAGAATTAGAGTTTATTTTTTGGATATCCCTAAGATATAAAAAAAATATTAATCCTCATTTTAACTGTATAATTCCACATAAACTTCCTGTTTTTCCTTTATCTCCTCTATGAGAAAAGAAATAGTCATTATTACATTTTGTACAAATATTACTATTTGATATTTTATTCTCATTTATCCCTTTTTTTATTAAATAATCAATTATTATTCTTTGTAAATCAAGAAAGTATTTATTATTATCATTTTTAGAATATAAATCATCAGAAATATCAAATTTTTTAATGAATAAATCCAGTACATCTTTATCAATCTCAAAACAACATTTCCCTATTGAAGGTCCTAATACAACATTAACATCTTTAAAATCAACATCAAATATTTCCTTCATTTTATCTAAAGCAACTATAGAAATTTCTTTATAAGTACTTCTCCAGCCAGAATGTAGCATTGCTATAACATTCTTCGTACTATCATACATATAAACTGGAATACAATCTGCATAAAAAGTAGTCAATGCTATATTTTTTTCATTAGTTATTAAACCATCATATCCAATAATATCACTATGTTTTAAAATTCCTTTTCCTCTATCACTTTTATTAACAATCTTTATTCTATTATCATGAATTTGATTTGAAAAAACATAGTTACTAATCTTTATATTTAAACAATCGGCAATCAATTCGAAATTTCTTATAACATTCTCTTTTATATCATTTCTATTAAATCCTAAATTTAAGCTTTCACACTCACCTGAACTAACACCACCTCTTCTGGTGGTAAAGCAGTGTACAATTTTTTCTTCATATTTGACAAGATTTTTGAATTGAATTAATTCTACTCCATTATCAAATTTTTGCAAAATATTATTATCTTTTAAAATATTTCTATTCATATTTATACTCCACAAATACTTATTATTTTTCAATTTAAATTATCAAAAGCATATTATGCCTTATTCAATCGCTAATAAATATGATCTAATTTTAGTATTATTACTATACTATTCCATAACAAATTTAATCAGCAAATTTTTAAACTATCTGCATTTAAATTTATTTAATAAATTATTAAACAAATTCTAAATCTATCTAGTTGATATAAGGCAGAATCAAAAAATAAACTAGTCAACTTTTTAAAAAATTCCATTAAAACATCGGCATTTTCATAAAAAAGTTGTCTTATGAAATTTTTAATGATGAATCACATGATTTTAGTGATTCTCAGATGAGAAAAATTTGACATTATTTTTTTAAACTCTCCTAAATGAATAATAACATACTTTAATAATTATCACAATTATATAAAATAATTTATTATTAATACATAAAAAAAAAGCATTTTTTAAGTGCTTTTTAAAGTTGTAAATTAATTAAAGATAATTTATAGATTAATTTATTTTACGATCTTCTTCTAGGTTCTACAATTAATTTTATAGCTGTTCTTTCTTCCCCATCAATTTGAATATCTGTAAATGCTGGAATACAAACTAACTCAACACCAGAAGGTGCCACAATTCCTCTTGCAATAGCAACAGCTTTTACTGCTTGATTTACTGCCCCTGCACCTATAGCCTGAATTTCCGCTGAACCATTTTCTCTAATAACTCCAGCTAAGGCACCTGCAATTGAAAGTGGTTTTGATTTTGCTGAGACTTTTAATACATCCATTTTGTTACCCCCCTTGTAATTATTACGGTTTTATATTCTACAAAAATATAAAAAACCCTTCTTTTTTCTAAAATTTTAATATTTTTTATTTTTATGGCATATAAATTAAATTAAATTAATAAAAGTAACAAATAAAAAACTAAAAATGTATTCAAATATAATATTAAAAATCATTATATATAGTATTTATTCTTTCAATACCTAAAGCTTTTCCTGAATTCTCATCTATATCTACAACTACTGCATTTAATTGAACTTTACCTTTTGCAACTTCATATCTTGCAGGCAAAAGTGTTAAAAACTTCTGAATAATTATATTTTTATCAAATCCAATTACTCCATCACTAGGTCCTGTCATTCCCACATCAGTAATATATGCTGTGCCCTGATTTAAAACTCTCTCATCAGCTGTTTGTACATGTGTATGTGTTCCTACTAAAAGACTAGCTTTTCCATTTAAAAACCACTTAAAAGCATTTTTTTCTGATGTAGCTTCAGCATGAAAATCCACAATTATTATATTTGTAAAATCTTTAACATATTCAATTTCTCTTTCAACTGCCTTAAAGGGACAATCAACATTATCCATAAAAACTCTTCCCATAACATTAATTATAGCAACTTTTTTATCTTTAACATTTATAACTGTTGACCCTCTTCCTGGTAATTCTTTAGGGTAATTAGCAGGTCTTACAATTCTTTTTTCAACATCAATAAAATTCATTATCTCTCTTTTTGACCAAGTATGATTCCCCAAAGTTATAGCATCAACTCCGGCATTATAAAGTTCATTTGCAATATAGTATGTGATACCATTTCCATTAGCACTATTTTCACCATTTACTATACACAAATCACAATCTATATCTTTTTTTATAGCACCTAATCTTCTACCAATGAACTTTCGACCGGGATTGCCTATGATGTCTCCAATAAATAAGACTTTCAATGACTATGTTTCCTCCAATTCTAAGCAATAATTAAAACATTTATATATATGAAATATATAAGTTATAAACAATAATAAATCCAATGTCAAACTGGAAATCCTAAAAAATAATATCACATTTTTAAAATCTGAGAATCACTACTATTTGGATTACCCTAACAATAATTTTAACAATAAAGAATAAAAGCATGCTTTTAACACGCTTTTATTCTTTGTAAACTTATTTAGCATATTCTATAGCTCTAGTTTCTCGAATTACATTGACTTTAATCTGTCCTGGATATTCCAGTTCATTTTCAATTCTCTTAGTTATTTCTCTAGCCTTTAAAACAATATCATCATCATTTACATTATCAGGTTTAACCATAATTCTTACTTCTCTTCCTGCTTGAATTGCAAATGATTTTTCAACTCCTTCAAAAGAATTCGCTATTTCTTCTAACTTTTCAATTCTTTTAATATAAGTCTCTAATGTTTCTCTTCTTGCACCTGGTCTTGCTGCCGAAATAGAGTCTGCTGCTTGTACAAGAACTGATATAACAGTTGTAGCTTCAACATCTCCATGATGAGCGGCAACAGCATTTACTACATAACTATTCTCTCTATATTTTTTTGCTATGTCTGCTCCTATTGTAACATGTGAACCTTCTAATTCATGATCTACAGCTTTACCAATATCATGTAACAAACCGGCTCTCTTGGCCAAAGTCACATCTTCTCCAAGTTCAGCTGCCATTAATCCTGATAAATGAGAAACTTCAATTGCGTGATTTAATACATTCTGACCATAACTTGTCCTAAATTTGAGTTTCCCTAATAACCTTATCAATTCTGGATGTAAACCATGAACTCCTGTTTCAAATGTTGCT
>JBDMZA010000409.1:0-11379 GCA_039770155.1 Clostridiales bacterium | reverse complement strand
CATATATGTAAGTTTATTTGGTACATAGTTTGAAAGAAATGTTTCATGATTTACTTGGTTTCATTCTATTAATTAATTGCTAAATATAAAACAAAATTGAAAACTATATTAATGGTTATGTGAGTATATAACTAAAAAGATACATAATTTCTTATTATACTTTGGATATTTACAAATTCACATATAAAATATATCATAATAAGCAATTAATGTAAATAATATTATATTAATACAATCATTGAGAATTAACTGTATTTAATCAAAGTATTTTGAATATTAGATTATTAATTTGAAAAAGTTGAAGATAATGTACTAATGATTATGTAAATAATGATTTAAATGTCTTAAGATTAAATGATGCTATATTATATATTGCAAAGAGCAAATTTGAATTCAAAAATAAAAAAATAGATTTAATTAAGAATGAATTAAAAATACTAAATATGGGGCTCTTAACGTATTTTGGACTGATGAAAATTTTTTAACAGTACTTTTTCCTTGGGAGAACCTAAAAAATAATACCAAATTCTTTTCGTCTGAAGTTCGCTTAAATTATGCGAATTCATACTCGAGAATTAGAGTTTATATTTTGGATATCCATTACTTAAAAAGTAATTTCTTCCACTATAATAAAAAAATTTTTTATTAATGTTTTTAAGTTATAAGTTTTAAGGATTTGTTTTTTTTTACCAAACACTCTTTTTTATAAAAAGCTACTCCATATTTGATAAATTTTCTAAATCCATCTCTTTTTAAACCTTCTTCATATTTGTTATCTTCTATTTGTTTTAAAGCCTCACTACAGGCTGTTTCCATATCATCAATATTCTTTACTATTTTTATTTCAATTATTATAGCTTCTTTTCTTACACTTCTTGGTTTAACTAACATATCAGGTCTTCCAAGTCCTGATTCAAAATTTGAAACAACACTATAGTTTTCCATTTTACCTAAAATACCCGTTAGAAAACCATGATAAAAAGATTCTTTATAATCATTATAGCTTATCATATTCATAAGTTCATCTGATATTATATCTGATATTGTATCTTCATTACCTTCTAATAATGCTTTATATAATGGTGTTAAATCTTTCTCTCTTATAATTTGTTCAAACCAATTTATTATCTTATTCTTATAAATATATTCTAATTCCTTATTAGGAATTTTAACTTTAATAAATAATTCAACATCTTGAAATCTTTCTGATACTTTTTTTAAATAACCTGTAAAAAATAAAAAGTTCCATATATTTTCATTACTTAATTCGATATCTCCATATGTTATATCCTCATGAATTTTGATTTCCATACTTCTACCATTAATCAATTCTTCAATAGAATCCTTAATATCTGCTGTATTTCGTTCTATAAGTTTTCTAACAATATTATTTGAACTTGTATTTGACCAATAGGGTTTTGGGTACATCTCAACTCTTTTATAATATCTATCATCAATATAATTAATAATACTCCAAGGATTATACACTTTTTTATCACCAAAAACATAACCATTATACCATTCTTCGACAATTTGCTTATTTGAAGCTAAATCATAGAACTCAAACATTTTTTTAACCTCTTTTGGAAGAAATCCAAAATATTCTCCATAGTTAGCACTCAAAATTGATACTATTTTTAGGTTATTTAAACCTGTAAATATAGATTCCTTAGATATTCTAAGACAACCAGTTATTACAGCAAAATTTAAGCTTTTATTCGTTTTAAGTACGCCTTCAAAAAATGAACGAATAAAACCAATCATCTCATCATAAAAACCTTTACTATATGCATTTTCAAGTGGTACATCATATTCATCAATTAATATTATTACATTTTTTTTATGGTGAATATACAAACATTCTGATAAAAATTTTAATGAATTATATATCTCACTATCTGTTGCTGTATCATCAATACATATATTTTTAAATATTTTTTTTTGCCTATCATTTAACTCATAACTTTCCAATAAAAATTGATGTCTTGTATATTCTCCTATAATTACTTCTTTTAGAGCCTCATATGCCATTTTAAAATTATCTTTTTTAGCAGATTTTAATGATATATTTATTACAGGGTAACTACACATATGTGATGTATATTCATCACTTTCTTTTTTTATTTTTAATCCTTCAAATAACTTTTTATTTTCATTGTTAACTTTTTCATCATCAGCATTTTCAAAAAAGTATTGAAGCATACTTATATTAAGACTTTTTCCAAATCTTCTAGGACGTGTAAAAAGATTAACTTCTCCTTTTAAATCTAATAAATCTTTTATAAATAATGTCTTATCAACATAATAATATCCATCAGTAATAACTTTCTTAAAATTATCTACTCCAATAGGTACTGGTTTATATTTCATTAAATACCACTTTCCTTGTATAAAATTCTTTAAAATAACTATATCATAAAAAATTAGCTTTTTCATCATTTAACAACCTTCCATTTAGTTATTATCCCACTGTCGAATTCGAAAATCAGTCCACATATATTAAAAGTCATATTTTGCTTTAATTTCAATTTTTCAAACTATTTTTAATCTATAATATTACTATAAAATAATTTTTTTTTGAGTAGTTTTATATGCTAAATTTTAAATCTATAATTTTTTTTAAAATTTACTGATTATACTGGATTAAGGGGAGTCTTACGATAACCGTCTAAAGATATAGAAATCAGGAGGTTCTGCAACCAGTTATCATGATAGCAAAAATTATTCAGTCTCTCAGCTGGACTTTTATAACTAGCATGTTTTCGGACAGTCCCAGGATTAGAAGGAGCAAAATTTGATATATGTCATATAATTAATTTTTTTATGTTGACCATATTAAAAAAATAATCTATTTCGTATTTTATTGTATCTGAAATATTTATATTATTATAGGAATGGGGTGTTAAATATGTTGATTTTAAATAAGAAAATTTATTTTGTACTAGTTTCATTACTTTTTATGGTCATTATATCTATCAGACTAATAAATGCACAAATAGTTTCCAAAGAACAAGAATCAAATAATGTAATAAATGAATTTAAAAGTGAAGAAGATAAAATTATTTCTATTAATTTCAATAATAGTATTACAGGTAATTATACATTTGATAATGTAAAAGATGACTTTAAATCTACTTGGGCAGATGGAGTAAAAGAAAAAAGAGCAAATATAGTTGATGAAAATAATAAGTTTTTAAGAATTTTTTATCCAAAGGGACATCATGGAACAGATGAAACAGGAGCTTTATGGAGAACAAATTTTGATGAATCATATGATGAGTTATATATGACATATAAAATAAGATTTAAGGAAAACTTTGACTTTGTTAAGGGAGGCAAATTACCTGGGTTAGCTGGAGGAGAAGGGAATACAGGTGGCAATAAACCAAATGGATATGATGGATGGAGTGCTCGCTTAATGTGGAGAAAAAATGGTGCTGTTGTGCAATATGTATATTATCCTGATCAAACAGGAAAATATGCTGATGATTTTGCATGGGATAAAGAAGATCAAAAATATTTTCAACCTGGCAAATGGCATACTATAACAAATTATATTAAGATAAATACTCTTGGAAAGAAAGATGGTGAAATTTTAGGATGGTTTGATGGAGAGCTAGCACTTGAAAGTAAAAATTTGCTTTTTAGAAATACAGATGATTTCTCAATAGATCAATTTCAATTTAGTACTTTCTTTGGAGGGAGTGGAGATGAGTGGAACACAACACAAGATGAATGGGTAGATTTTGATGATATAAAAATTTATAAAAAACTAGAAAATAAAATCTATAATTAGTTATAAAAACATGGCAAATTAATTTAGTAAATTAGAATAAATTAATTCTGTAGTTCATAATTGATAGTAGGAATTTGATTATTATATGAAAATAACTATTCAGCAATTAACATCAATTTTTGAAAATAGTAATACAGATATTCAATATACCTATTAAGTTCAAGTAATTTTACTACTTGTCGAAAATAAATTCTTATATAGTTGTAAACTTTATTGTGAAAGGGTTATGTGAAATGTTTAGTTTCTTTAAATTTAAAAATATATTTATATTATTTGGAGTAATAGTATTTTCTTTATATTTCTGTTCAGGAAGTTTAGTGAACACTATATCTGCTTGTGAATGTATTAAAAGTGATGAAATAGAAAAAAAGAAACTTAAAAAGGAAGGAAGTATAAAGATTGATAATTTGCAAGCTGTAAAAAAGCAGGAAAAACATTTGTTCGATTATGAAGAAGTGAGTGTATATATCTATAAGAAAACAATAGATAAATATAAAGCCAATTATGATATTTTAGCTGAAGAATGTTATATGATAGGAATTACTAATATATATTTGAGTTTTAGTAATAATGAATTTAAAAAATCAGATGAATATTCAAATGAAATTCATAAACTTATTAAAGAATTTCATAATAAGGGAATAAAAGTAAGTGCTTTAAGCTTTCAGGATTCATCATTTTATTATAATGAGTATTTGTTATATGAGACTTTGCTTATCTATAATAAATTTAATTCTCAGACTAATGACATAGAGGAGAGGTTTGATGAAATAAGTGCTGATTTAGAACCTCACATATTGAAAGAGTCAAAAAAATCTATTCCTAATACATATCCTTATAGATGGAATACAAAAAATGGATATGGGATAGGTATGGCAAATGATAATTTAATGAAACAGACACTTAAAATACTTGAAGAAGTTAAGAATTTGAATTCAGATATTGTACTATCTGAGTCAATAGGTCATTTTTTTCATAAGCATGCTTTAAATGGTGATATGGAAGTTGGTACAGTAAATGATTTTTTAAAAATATGTGATAAAGTAATAATTATGGCATATAGCAACGAACCAGAAAAAGTTATAAAATTTTCAGAAGATGAACTGATGGCTTCAAATAAAGAAAAAAGTATAGTTATAGGTATAAAAACTAGTATTAATACTTTTGGAGGAGAGGGTTCTTCTTCATCTATGAATAATAATAACAGAAATGATTTTATAAATAAAGTGACTACTATTATGGATTCATGTGATAAATATAAATCTTTTAGAGGTATAGCATTTTTTGAATTTGATGGACTAAAACAAATATTAGATAAAAATTAGTTCATTTGTTTTTGTAAAGGCAAGGTAATTATTTTATTTAAATTCCTTAATGAAGTATAGTAATATTGAAGAGTTAGATTTAAGGCAGAATCAAAAAATAAACTAGACAACTTTTTTTGAAAATTCGTTAAACCATTAAATCATGCGAATTTATACTCGAGAATTAGAGTTTGTTTTTTTGCTATCCCTAAGTAAAATAATAAGTTTATTAATTTCGAATTTAAAGGAATTTGCAATAAGAGATATGATAATATTTGAATTATACAATAGAAAAATATAGAATAATTATGATAAAGATAGATTCAACTTTGAAAGGGTGAAATTTTTGAAAAAGTTTAATGTAACTGGTGTGTGTGTATCCCAAAAGCATTATATGGTTAATATAGAAACAAAAATAAATCAAATTAAAACAATGATAGATAATGAAGAATATTTTACAATAAATAAAGCTAGACAATATGGTAAAAGTACTACGATTTCTATATTGCGAAAAGATATAAAAAATAAATATTATGTTCTGTCTATAAGTTTTGAAGGTATTGATGATACTAGATATAAGGATAGAAAAAAATTTATTGAAGGATTATTTATTAGGTTTAAGAAAATTGCTCAAATTGAAAAATACGAATGGTTAAATATTGCTGTTGAAAAGTATAATGGTATTGATACTTTTGATGAATTAGATTTGATGATTACAGAAATATGCTCAAATACTGACAAAGAAATTATTTTTATTATTGATGAAATAGATAAATCATGTGATAATGAACTATTTTTAAATTTTTTAGGTATGTTAAGAAATAAGTACATTCAAAGAGCTGATGGACAAGATTTTACATTTCATAGTGTTATATTAGTTGGAGTACATGATGTGAAAAACTTGAAGATTAAATTAAGACTTAATGAAGAAAGAAAGTATAATAGTCCATGGAATATTGCAGAAGATTTTAATGTAGATATGAGTTTTAATCCAGATGAAATATCTACAATGCTTTGTGAATATGAAAAGTACAATAAAATTAATTTTGATACAAAGAAATTTTCAGATAAAGTTTATGAATATACTAATGGATATCCATTTTTAGTTAGTAAAGTTTGCAAGATAATTGATGAAGAATTAAATAAAAAATGGGATCTGGAAAATATAAATAAGTCTATAAAAGTAATATTGAAATCAAATAATACTTTATTTGATGATATTATTAAAAATTTAGAAAATAATAGTGATTTATATAATATTATAAAAAGAATACTTTTAGAAGGTGAAAGTATAGAATATAACTATGCTAATCCAATATTAAATAAAGGAATTATTTATGGTATTTTTGCAAGTGGTTTAAATGGTGAAGTTGTTATTAGTAATAGAGTATTCGAATTATACATATATAATTATTTGATTTCAAAAAGAACAACTGAAAAAGGAGATGTATTAAAGTTTGAATATAAGGGTGATTTTATAAAGAGTGGTAAATTGAATATAGAAGTTATTTTAAATAAGTTTCAAGAATTAATGAAAAATGAGTATCGAGAAAAAGATAAAGAGTTTATAGAAAGAGAAGGTAGGTTATTATTTCTTTGTTTTATAAAACCTATAATAAATGGAAAAGGATTTTATTATGTTGAACCTGAAACAAGAATGGATAATAGAATGGATTTAGTAATAACTTATAACAATGAAGAATATGTAATAGAATTAAAAAAATGGTATGGAAAAAAGAAACATGAAGAAGGTTTGGGTCAACTTAATGGTTATTTAGAAAGCAGAAGTAAAAAAACTGGTTTTATGGTCACTTTTAATTTTAATAAGAATAAAGAATATTTAAAAGAGTGGATTGAAAAGGATGGTTATAAGATTTATTCAGTTATGGTGTAGAAATAATGTTTTTTACCACAATTCAGAATAAAATAATCTACTTTATTAAGAATACTATACAATAAAATTGATTGACTTATTTGTAAATATAAGATAAAATTATATTGATTAAATATTCAATCAAAAAGGAGCTATAATGTCACCAAGAAATAAAAAACAAAATTTAGAAATTAAAGATGAGAGAAGAGAACAAATATTATTTGCAGCATTAAAGTTATTTGCTCGAAGAGGTATAGTAGCAACCAAAGTTGGAGATATAGCAAAAGAAGCAAATATAAGCCATGGATTGTTATACCATTATTTTAAGTCTAAAGATACTATTTTTTTAGAACTTGTTGAAATGGCTATCAAAGGTTCTTCAAGTGTAAAATATTTTCAGGATCTAGATATTGAACCAATTGATAAAATTAAACTTATTGCAAAAATGGTGCTAGATGAAATTGAAAAAAATATTGAAACAGCATATTTTTTTATGATGATGGTACATGCAACAGTATTAGATACAGTGCCTGAAAATATTAAAAATAAAATTAGTAATTACAAAATACCAGCAATAACTATAGTTAACATAATAAAAGAAGGTCAAGAAAAAAATCAAATAATTGATGATGATCCATTATCATTAGCGAATACATTCTGGGCTATGATACAGGGAATAGCAACTAATAAAGTTTGTAAGGGTAAGGAATTTATTTTACCAAAACCAGAGCTTTTAGTTAAGATTCTAAAAAAATAATTTTTCAAACACTATTGATTAGATATTCAGTCAATAATATAGGAGGAGTAATTTAATGAAAAATCTAATTATTATTGGTGCAGGTATTGCAGGTCTTACTGCTGGTATTTATGCACAGAAAAATGGTTTTAAAGTTAAAATTTTTGAACTTCATAATCTTCCAGGAGGAGAATGTACAGGATGGAATAGGGGGGATTATCACTTTGATGGTTGTATTCACTGGTTAATGGGAACAAGCAAAAAAACAAGTTTAAACAAATTATGGAAAGAAGTAGGTGCACTTGATGACGACCAAGAAGTAATTAATCATGAAATATTTTCACAAGTAGAATTTGAGAATGTTACACTAAAATTTTATCGTGATGCATATAAGTTAGAAAAACACTGGCTAGAAATTGCACCAGAAGATAATGTAATAATAAAAGAATTTTGCAATGATATTAGAAAATTAAGCAAATTTAATATGCCAACTGAAAAACCATATGATAAGATGAATCTTTTAGACGGAATAAAAATGATTAAATCATTGCCTTTACTAAGTACTATGAAAAAATATGACAATATAAGTATGAAAAATCTAACAAACAAATTTAAAAATAACTATCTAAAAAATGCATTAAAACTATTTATGAATGAAAATTATAAAGCAACTTCAGCAGTATTTACTCTTGCTTCATTACATGCAGGAGATTCTGGATGGCCTGTAGGAGGTTCGTTAGCATTTTCAAAAAGGATGGCAGAAAAATTTAAAGAGCTTGGAGGAATAATTAATTACAAATCAAAAGTGGATAAAATATTGGTTAAAAGTTCATCTGCTACAGGAATTAAACTAGAAAATGGAGATGAATTCTATTCTGATTATGTAATATCATGTGCAGATGGCTATAATACATTATATAAAATGCTTGATGGAAAGTATATTAATGGCATATATAAAAAATTATATGAAAGTAATGAATATAAAGTTTTTACTACGATTCAAGTATCATTTGGAATTAAAGCAAATCTATCAAAGTATGAACATAGGCGAATTTTAAAGTTAAATGAAATATTAGAAGTTGGTGGAATGAAACATGAATTCATACCAATGAAACATTATTGCTGTGAACCATCATTTTCTCCAGAAAATTCTTCTGTTATTATTTCTATGATAAATACAGAATATGATTGGTGGAAAAAATTATATTCAGATACAACTTCATATAAAGAGGCTAAAAATAAAATTGCAAATAAAATAAAAGCTATTATTGAAGATAATTATCCTGAAGCAAAAGATAAAATAGAAACAATTGATATTGCTACACCAGTAACTTATGAAAGATATTGTAATGCATGGAAAGGATCATGGATGTCTTTTATTACAGAACCTGGGCATGATATAAATTATTTACCAGGAATTTTAGATGGACTGGATAATTTCTACCTTTCAGGACAATGGTGTATGCCACCAGGTGGTTTACCAGGAGCATTATTGACAGGTAGATGGGTTATATGGAGACTATGTAATAAACTTAAAATTAAATTTACATCATAATTATAACTATAGAATGTATATGTGATTTTTTTGCTTGGGAGAGCCTAAAAAATAATACCGAATTCTTTTCGTCAAAAAATTAAAAAGTATAGTTTAAACTGTAAATGTTTAAACATACTTTTTAAAATTATTTTTTATCGAGTATTCATTAACAACTAGTATTTATCTTTAATTTAAATTACAATATAATTCTTAATACTTAGACGTCACAGCATCAAATTCATCTGATATTTCCTTTGTTGGTCCTCCAGTTACTATACTAACAATCACACAAAAGATCATTGCCATAATAAATCCTGGTATAATTTCATACAAACCTGTATTAAAACTTTTGAAAATAATAGTAGTTATCCCACCAAAAATCAGACCAGCAATTGCTCCATTTCTGTTAATACCTTTCCAATATAATGAAAAGATTATTATAGGACCAAAAGTAGCACCAAAACCTGCCCACGCATATGAAACCAATCCCATAACCGAATTATTTGGATTTCTAGCAATCAGATAAGCAATAACAGCAATAATTATAACTGTTAAACGACTTATAATCAGCAATTCCTTATCACTAGCATTTTTTCTAAATAGTACCTTATAGAAATCTTCTGATACCGCTGAAGCTGTCACTAAAAGTTGAGAATCTGCGGTACTCATAACTGCAGCAAGAATAGCTGCAAGCAATATACCTGCAATGACCGGATGGAATGTAAGGTTCACTAAAGTCATGAATACTGTTTCAGGGTCATTAATTTCCGGTACCAAAACACTCCCAATAAGCCCCACAAAAATAGCACCCAAGAGTGTCAAACTTACCCAAATCATAGCAATTTTTCGTGCTTTCTTTACTTCATTACCACTACGTATTCCCATGAATCTTACTAGAATATGTGGTTGTCCAAAATATCCCATCCCCCACGCTAAAGAAGAAATAATACCTATAACTGCTAAGGAATTTCCGCTACTGTCTTTAAAAAAACTCAACATATGCTGATTATTGGATGTAATGACTGATGCAGTTTCGTTAAATCCCCCCAATGTAACAACTCCTGCAATCGGAACGATAATTATAGCACAAAACATCAAAATTCCTTGAAAAAAATCTGTCCAACTCACTGCAAGATATCCTCCAAGAAATGTATAAGATATAACAATTATAGCTCCTATAAGAAGAGCAATTTGATAATTCAGATGAAATACATTTTCAAATAAAGTAGCACCAGCTACAAATCCTGAAGACGTATAAATCAAAAAAAAGAAGAGAATAAATGCAGCTGATACTACTCGAAGTATCTTTGATTTATCTCTAAATCTATTCTCCAAAAAATCAGGAATAGTTATGGAATCACCGGCAAATTCTGTATATATTCGAAGTCTTCTTGCAATGAACTTCCAGTTGATATACGTACCAACCAAAAGACCAAAAGCAATCCAAGCTGCACTTAGACCGCTTGCAAATGCTGCACCAGGTAATCCCAACAGAAGCCATCCACTCATATCTGAAGCCTGAGCACTAAGAGCTGCCACCCAACCATTCAGAGAACGTCCACCCAGTATATAATCACTCAAGTCATTTGACTTAGTATAAAAATAAATACCAATTCCAAACATAAAAATAAAATAAATAACAAATGTTGTCAATACACTAAAGTTCATTTTAATCTCCTTTATATCAATATTAAAATTTTATGATCTGTCTCACTGTTGTTGTATATAATATAGAAATGTATCAGATTTTTTAATTTTATCCAATAAATTAATTTATGTATTATTCTAATCTATTATAAATTATTTAACAATAAAATTCCTTAATTCCTTTATAAAAAGCAAGAAGTTATTTCTGATATAATTGTTGAACATGCTAAAATTAAACATGTTGAAATATTATTTGATAAAAAAATTAGACCAATTTCGCTTAAATCATGCGAATTCATACTCGAGAATTAGAGTTTATTTTTTGGATATCCCTTAGTAAGCTTGTAACTTTAGAACTTACTTTTCAATATTTATAACAATGTAATATTTTTAAACCTTTTTGTTATAAATGCTACTGCATTATATTCTATTGGATTAATATATATACAATATTTTTCAATTGTATCTGTTTAACCTTTTTTTATG
>JBDMZA010000408.1:0-3989 GCA_039770155.1 Clostridiales bacterium | reverse complement strand
TTGCATTTTATACAATTTTATCAATTCTTCTAACACTTATTTTTAATATTTTTTATGAGAGTATAATTTTAAGTATATTAAATACTCAAATTTTATTACTACAAATTTTCTTTATAGTTGTAGTTGTTTATAATGTGGTTATTAGTTATGTAGGAACTTTAAAAAAAGATGAAATAATAACTCATAGTATATCTTCAAATAACTTTGCGATTTTGATTCCAGCTCATAATGAAGAAGTTGTTGTAGGAAAACTGGTTGATAGTTTTAAGAAATCTAATTATCCTAAAGAGTTATTTGATGTATATGTTATTTGTGATAATTGTACAGATGAAACATCAAAAGTAGCAGAAAAAAGTGGAGCAAAAGTATGTATAAGAACAGATACAACTAAAAAAGGAAAAGGTTATGTTATTGAGTGGATGCTTGATCGACTGTATAAAATGGAGAAGGATAATATTTATTATGATGCTATTTTAATAGTTGATGCTGATAATTTGGTAGATAAAAATTTTCTAAAAGAAATAGACTATAAAATTCAAGAAGGTTATGAAGTTATTCAAGGCTATATGGAAGCTAAGAATCCAGATGATTCTGTTGTTACGAAATCATATAGTTTTTCTTATTGGTCAACAAATAGAATGTACCAATTGGCAAGACATAAATTGGGATTATCAGCTCAAATAGGAGGATTTGGTGTAGCTATAAAACTAGATGCTTTGAAAAAAGTTGGATGGAATTCATATTCATTAACTGAAGATTTAGAGTTTACTCAAAGATACATAATGAAGACTGGAAATCCGATTGCTTGGGCTCATAACGCAATAATTTATGATGAAAAACCTATAGGTTTAGCACCTTCTATATATCAAAGAATTAGATGGAAATCAGGTAGAATTAATTGTGCTATAAACTATATTATTCCTTTATCTAAAAATACATTATTAAAAAAATCAATGATTTCTTTTGACAGTTTAATGTATTTGATAAGTCCAACTAGATTTTCCATATTTACACTATTTGGTATTATGATGTTTGTAAACCTTATGAAAACTATATTTGAAAATATTCCTTTGATTACCAATATATTTACATTTAATTTTACATTATATTTTGTATTAACAATTTTATATTTATCACTACCTATATATGCTTTAATTTTGGAAAATAAAAAATCTCAAATACCAAAATTATTCTTAAGCTATTTTTTTAGTTTAAGTAATATTCCAGTTTCAATAATTGGGTTTATAAAAAGAAATAATAATATTTGGAGTCATACAAAACATACAAGGAATGTAGATATTGATAAAAAAAAATAGATTAAATATAAATTTTTAAGATTAAATTTTAAAAATACTTGATATAATGGTATAAAGTATTGTAAAATAAATATTCTAAAGACAAAGATGATTTTAACTTGGAGGATTAGCTCAGATGGTTAGAGTGCTCGCTTGACATGCGAGAGGTCACTGGTTCGATTCCAGTATTCTCCATTATCAAACTATATAATGTAAATACGAAAATTCTAAACTTTGATTATATTTAAAATCTTTCATATCAAAACAAATACTTTCAAACAATAGAGTTAAATTAAATTATTTTAGGGATATCCAAAAAATAAGCTCAAATTTTCGAGTATAAATTCGTACAATTTAAGCGAACTTTAGACGAAAAGAATTTGGTATTATTTTTTAGGTTCTCATTAGGTATCCAAAAAATAAATCTACACTTTAAAAATAATGAATCTCATTTGTTGGTTATTCAATAATTTTGTACTATTTATATAATTTATAACACTATTAAAAAATTATATAAATAAGTTTAGCATGAGTTAAAAATGAAGTAATTTGATTTTGAAACTGCAAAAAAACGTTAAAAATCAAAAAAAATTAAAAAAGTTATTGAAATTTTGCAAGAATGATGTTATTATTAATTCATGATAAAGCAAAAAAGGAAATATAAAATTCCAGGATGAATTTTATACCTTATAAAAGGTTTTGTAGCCAGTTAAAAGAAAAGTACTAACTTTTTTATTTAACTGGCTATTAATTTGTTAAAAATTAATAGGTTTGTGGAAAAATGGAGTTTCAAGTTTAAGAAAAATATGATTCTAAAATAAAGGTAATTATTAATAATCAAAGCAGATTTATATAAAATTTTAGAATCTAATAAAAATTAAAGTTAGTACAAATAATTGAACTTGAACAGATTTAAGTAACATTTAAATTTTGTAGAAACTAAAAAATTATTTTATAGTAAGTACAATACCAGAATGAACTTAGGAGAAACTAAAAAATAATATTAAATTCTTTTCGTCTGAAATTCGCTTAAATCATGGGAATTCATACTAGAGAATTAGAGGTTATTTTTTGGATATCTCTTACAATACACTAATTAATTTTTTAGATATCTCACGATGAAAGCTATTAGTATAAAAACAAATTATGTTAATAATAGGGGGTTATAAATATGAAAAAGAAATATGTATCAATAATTGTAGGATTAATAGTACTGATGGTGCCCGCATTTATATTTGCAGCTACAGATACAGTGAATCCCGAAGTAGAAATGGCAATAAATACAGTATGGGTTTTAGTAGCAGGATTTATGGTAATGTTCATGCAAGCTGGTTTTGCAATGGTTGAAACAGGTTTAACGAGATCTAAAAATGCTAGTAATATAATTATGAAAAATTTAATGGATTTTTCAATTGGTTCTCTTGGATTTTTTATAGTAGGTTTTGGTTTAATGTTTGGAGCTGATAAGTTTGGTCTTTTTGGTACAACAGGTTTTTTTGGAAGTATGACAACAGAGCAATTAGGAGCTGGAATTCCTGTTGAAGCATTTATAATATTTCAAACAATGTTTGCTGCAACAGCAGCTACAATAGTTTCAGGAGCTATGGCAGAGAGAACAAAATATAGTTCATATATAATGTACAGTGTAGTAATTACTGTCTTAATTTATCCAGTAGTAGGACATTGGATTTGGGGTGGAGGTTGGTTATCAGAATTAGGAATGATAGATTTTGCTGGTTCAACGGTTGTTCACTCTGTTGGTGGATGGGCTGCACTAGTTGGTGCTGCTGTATTAGGTCCTAGATTAGGTAAATTTGGTAAGGATGGTAAACCAAATGCAATTCCTGGTCATAGCATTACTTTAGCTGCTTTAGGTGTATTTATATTGTGGTTTGGATGGTTTGGATTTAATCCTGGAAGTACTTTATCAGGTATGGATTCAAGTATTGGTAAGATAGCAATGACAACAAATCTTGCAGCAGCAACAGGTGCTGTAGTAGTAATGATAATAACCTGGTTAAAGTATAAAAAACCAGATGTTAGTATGACTTTAAATGGAGCTTTAGCTGGATTAGTAGGAATAACTGCAGGTTGTGCTGCGGTAAGCTTATGGGGGGCCGTTGTAATAGGAGGCGTAGCAGGTTTTGTAGTTGTATTTGGTATTGAGTTTGTAGAAAAAGTTCTAAAGATTGATGACCCAGTAGGAGCTATTAGCGTACATGGTTTGGCAGGAGCGGCAGGAACTGTTTTGGTAGGAATATTTGCAACAGAAGGAGGACTTCTATATGGTGGCGGATTTAAACAATTGGGAATTCAGTCTATAGGAGTTGTAGCTGTTGCAGCATGGACTTTAGGTGCTTCTTTTGTATTGTTTAAAACAGTAAAAGCTATTAATGGACTTAGAGTAAGTAAAGAAGATGAAATTACTGGATTAGACATTTCAGAACATGGTACAGAAGCCTATACTGATTTTCATGTAAAATCAGCAGATACATTATATTAAAAAATATAATTTTAAAAACTTATATTATCCCAAAGTAATATTTTATATGAAGCAAATAACAAAATGAAAGTTTATGTTATTTGCTTCTTTTGGCATAATCAAAAATTTCATAAGACAATTTTTTTCTGAAAATATCGATGCTTTAACGAATTTTCAAAAAAAGTTGATTAGTTTATTTTTTGATTCTGCCT
>JBDMZA010000407.1:0-2977 GCA_039770155.1 Clostridiales bacterium | reverse complement strand
ATTTTTAGTTGGTTTATTCCTTAAAAACATTTCATATTCAGAATTACCATACATGGCACCTGTAGATTTAATAAATTCAAGTCCTGAAAAAGATTTATTATCGCTTAATAAAAGAATTTTTGATACATTTCTTTTTTTCCATTCATCTTTTACAAAAGAAAATAATTTTTTAAATACACCATTTCTACGATATTCTGGAGAAACCATACCACTTATTTCTATTTCATCTCTTTGAGAATCGCATACACCAATATATCCAATAAGTTTATTTCTATCATAGTACATAAATTCATTGATATTATTTAAACTACTAGTTTTTAATTCTGATCTTGCAATTTTATAATCCAATTCTAACTTAAGTTTTATATTATCTTCTTCTAAACAAATTTTTTGAAGGTTTTTTATTTCTTCGTAATCATTTCTATCAATACTTTCTTTCAATTTTATAAATGGATTTTTTGCTTCTATCATATTTAAATTTTAGCTCCTTTACTTTCAAAACTCCTATAACTTAATGTTGTTCAATATAAATAATCACCCAACTTTCCTTTAAAATGAGATCAAACTCAATAATAGCTTAAATCATCATTTTATTTCGGACACTACAATCTCTATACTCTAATAAAATAGCTATTTCTTATAAAATACAGGAGTATATTACCATAAAAAATATATAGTGTCAAAAGTAGTAGACTAAAAAAAGTATAAAACTTTGATATTACTTGCTTATATGGATATTTTGATGAAAGTTGGGTTAAGTAAATTATACCTGTTAAACGAACTTCTGAAGAAAAGAATTCAATATTATTTTTTAGGTTCTCTAAATATATATCTTCAAAAAATATTCACAAAAAATTCATATTATAATTAATGAGCTTCGGGTAAATTGAACTTAGAAAAGATTTATAAATTAAAAAAATACGAGTTGGAGTGAATAATCATGGCATTTAGCAAAATTAGTAAAATTATAACAATTGTAGTGTTAGTAGCATTAATATCTATAGTTACTGGATGTAGTTCAAATGAAAACAATGAGAAAAGCACTGAATCTAGCACAAATGATGTAGAATCAAATACAAATGATCCTACTACAAGTGACGAAACTGAAGAAGTAGTTTATACAAAAGATGAATTAGCAAAGTATGATGGAAAAAATGGTAATCTTGCTTATGTAGCTGTAGATGGAGTTGTTTATGATGTAACAAATTCAGATAAATGGCATAATGGAACTCATGAAGGTGTTTCAGCAGGAAAAGATTTAAGTACTGAAATTCTTAGCTCACCACATGGGACAGATATTTTAAAAGATGTACCAGTTGTTGGAAAATATAATAATTAATTAGAACAATATGAAAATTGTTCTATATGTTACATTTAGCAATTTAGGAATAGGTTAAAAATAAATTCATTCTTTCGATTGAAAATATACAGTATTTTAAGTGATTTTCAGAGAAACTAATGTGAAAATAATTTTTAACTTTTCCTGAAAGGATGTGTTAAAGTTGAAAAGGCTTTTTTATATTATATTGTATTTTATAAGCCCCCTTTTGCCAATATTTGTCACTATACTTGCAAATACAGAAAAATACAAAAATACAAATAATCTTATATCACTTATTTTTGGTGCCTGTGCTTTTACTTGGTTATCTTTTGAATTAATATTGAGTTCACGCTCCAAATTTATTGAGGCTAACTTTGGATTGGATAAACTTATTAGATTTCATGCTCTTATGGCAGTAATATCATTGGTACTTGTCTTTATACATAAATCATATAAATGGGAAAATGAATTTGGTGATATATCATTTAATCTTTTTATTTTAATATCAATAATTTCATTAATTTTTATGGTTAATATAATATCAAATAAAATTCAACCATTAAAAAAATTAAAAATATTTTTATCAAAATACCACATTACAAAATACCAATATCAAGTAGCAATTCATAATTTGACTGTAGTTGCTGTTATTATAATGTTTATTCATGTAATGTTTGCCACTTCTACAAAGCAAAGCATAGAACTTCAAATTGTCTATATTCTATATTTTGGTGGATCAATAAGTTTTTATTTCTATAATAAAGTTATTAAAAGATTTATTTTATCAAAAAATAAGTTAAAAGTAGTTAATCTAACTAAGGTTTCTGATGATATTACTGTAATAAATCTAAAATCAGAAACTAATAATATTTTTAATTTTAAGCCTGGTCAATTTGGATATTTAAAAATTAATGATAAAAATTTTTCTAAGGAAGGACACCCTTTTTCAATCATATCAATACCTGGGCAAAGTAATGAACTTAACTTTGCCATAAAAAAATTGGGCGATTATACATCAAAAATAGATACAATACAAATTAATTCATCTGCAACAGTAGATGGTCCTTATGGAAGATTGTCATATCTTAATTATACAAATGAAAGAAACATCGTTCTAATAGCTGGAGGAATTGGTATAACTCCAATGATTGGTATGTTAAGATATATGAATTTATATGATAAATCTAGGAATGTAATATTAATATGGGGTGTTAATACAAAATCAGACATTATATTTCATCAAGAATTTTTAGATATACAAAAAAATATGACCAATTTTAATTTTGTTCCTGTTGTATTTAGAGATAATTCGTATGATGGCGAAAAAGGAAGAATTGATAACAAAAAATTAAATAAAATATTTACAAATAGTTCTATTGATTTATCAGAAGCTGGATTTTATATATGCGGTCCTAGTATAATGATTAAACTTGTTTTAACTAGTTTAAAATCATTAAATGTTTCAAAAAAACAACTTCATTTAGAAAATTTCAATTTTTAGAGCAAATTTTATTTAAATTGAAAAATTTATTAATGAAAAAACATTCTCAAAATTTTTAATATTTTTATAAAATTTCGAGAATGTTTTTTCTTGTAAATTTTCAATTGTACCCATTAAGCTAATTTTTTTATCTTTCTAATCTTACTTTTATTAGT
>JBDMZA010000406.1:0-2935 GCA_039770155.1 Clostridiales bacterium | reverse complement strand
TAGGTGGTATAGAATATGATGTTCCTTGTAGAATGTATTACAGTGACCCATCACAAAACTTACATATTGATTTAAAAAAAGGTGAACAAACTTTAGATGGTGAATCTGCTGAAGGATTAGTGAGATTTAGAAAAAGAGCAGATAATGTTAAATATAGTGCTGAAGAATTAGCTGACTATAATAAAGTATATAATGGTAGCGATTTAAAAAGAATGGATGTTCAACAAAATTTTATTAAAGAAGTAATAAAGCAAAAAGCCTCTATGGCAACATTAAACAAAATAAATGATATATTAGCAATTGTATTCAAAAGACTTTCAACAAACATAACTGCAAAAACTACAATTCAAATAGGTACTAATTTAGGAAATATGAGTTCAGAAAAAATAAAAAATTTTAAAATACATGTTGTTGATACAACAGATGGTAGTGGTGACGTTTTATACACAGAAAATATCACTGATAATACTTCTAAAAAAAATTATCCTTCTGAAGAAGTATTAGAAAAATATTTTTCATCAAATGCTTCTGATTGGAAAAATGAAATTTCAGAAATAGCAACTGCTGAACCTACAGAAAATACTACTACAATTGAGCCTGTAGAAAATCAAATTGCTACTAAAGCTCCTGTTATTACTGAAGCACCTGTAGTAGAGCCTACTGTAACCCCTGAAATTGTTCCAACTCCTACTAAAACTAAGCGAACATTTATTATAAAAACACCTACTCCAACTCCTGTTGTTGAGCCAACAACTTCACCTGTTGAAACAAATACTGACATACCTATTTCATGGTAAAATCAACATATAAAAAAGGTCAAATATTCATAAATCTTTGACCTTTACATATATTTTTTAGGAATTTATAAAAAATCTTAATTTAAATTATAAATCAAATAGTTTATTTGACCATTCAATTGATTTGTACATAGTTTTGGCAATATCTTCTTCTGATAAATTCAAATCTTGTACTAATCCCCATATTCTAAGCCATTCACCTCTTTCAAATGCTTTTACAATTTGATAAACTAAACCCATTTTAGAATCTTTCCCCAAAAGAGTTTGTTTAACATCACTTGATAAAGGTAAATTATTTAATAACTCTTCAATTGGTCTATCCATTAAAACATCTATAAACGAAAACATACCCATTAAAAAAAATTCAGAAGATTCTTCTTTGAATCCAAGTCTTGTAGCCATTAATTCGCAAAACTTAGCTCTTACTAAACTATACTTAATAACTTCAGACGGTTTATCCTCACCCATTTTTCTAAGTACAACTAAATATGCCCATTTTTTTAATTCCTTAAGTCCTATCATTACAACAGCTTGATTTATAGAAGTAATTTGTTTTCCTCTTGAAAATGCAACTGAATTTACAAGTTTTAAAATTTCAAAAGACAATGATACATCTTTTTCAATAATTCTAGCTATATTTTTAAATGATGGATCTATATCATCAATCACTTTTATTAAATGAATACAATTCAATTTGTTAGAAGGTATGTCTTTACTTTTTACTATAGTCGGTTTACTGAAAAAATACCCTTGAAAATAACTGTAACCTAATGCAACAGCCTTTTGAAAATCATCATTTGTTTCTATTTTTTCTGCTAAAAATTTAATATTCTTTCTCGCATATTTTTTAACTAAATATTCCTTATCTGAATCATTTGTAGTCATAAAATCAACTTTAATTATGTCAGCAAGTTCAATTAAAGGTTCAAAGTTAGAGCTAAAAACGAAATCATCTAATGCTATAGTAATTCCATTTTCTTTTAATAGTTTACATTTTTCTATAATATCTTTATCAGGTTTAACAGTTTCTAAAATTTCAACCACTAAATATTCCTTTGGAAATAAAGTTGCCACATCTTTTAATATTAAGTTTTTGGTAAAATTAACAAATGCCTTTTTATCTCCTGTCAAAGTTTTTATACCTATAACTAAAAAACTATTAATCATTACACTTGAAGTTGCTTCATCACCATCAATTCCAGTAAAAAAGTTACTACTACTACCAGATCTGTATAACAACTCATATCCATATGTTCTCTTATATATATCAAATATTGGTTGTCTAGCAACAAATATATCCAAAAAAATACCTCCCTGTTATAACTATTACTAACATTTTATTAAAGCATGTAATTTCATTTATATCCTAAAAAAATATAAATCATCAAACATATAGGTATTTTATTTATAAAATCAAATTTATAAGAAAAGAGTAAATAATATTATATAATTCTTCTAAATAATTTTATTTTTTAGCAAATTTTTCATGTTAAAATAGATAAAACTATTTAATAGTATAATATAGAAAAGAATTATTTTTATGAATTTTATCGAAGTAAATATCTACTTATAGTTCTTATTCTAAGAATGTATTAGGCATAATAAAAAATTTTATAAGATAACTTTTTTATGAAAATGCTAATGTTTAACGAATTTTAAAAAAAGTTGACTGTTTTTTTTGATTTTGCCTTAACGAAAAATCTTGTTTGAAGTTACTTAGGGATATCCAAAAAATAAACTCTAATTCTCGAGTATGAATTCGCATGATTTAAGCAAACTTCAGACGAAAAGAATTGGGTATTTTTTTTAATGATTTAGAATCAATTTATTTTTAAGCTTAAAATATTTATCGACAAAAATATAATAAATCTAATTACTTTATAATATTATTATTCAATTTTTTTTATAAAAATCCTTTGAAAATAAACTATATTATATATATATCTTATGGATATTCAAAAAACAAACTTTAATTTTCAAGTATGATTTCTACAATTAAAAAAAATTTCAGACGAAAAGAATTTGGTATTATTTTTTAGGTTCTCCTAAGGCATAATCAAAAATTTCATAAGACAATTTTTTTCTGAAAATATCGATGGTTTAACGAATTTTCAAAAAAAGTTGACTAGTTTATTTTT
>JBDMZA010000405.1:0-16330 GCA_039770155.1 Clostridiales bacterium | reverse complement strand
TATCCCTAAGGAGAACCTAAAAAATAATATCAAATTCTTTTCATCTGAAGTTCGCTTAAAATAGTACAAATTCATATTCGAGAATTAGAGTTTATTTTTTGATTCTGCCTAATTTGATATAATTACTTAGTATTTATTAAACTATTAATTTTTAATCTTTCTTTTAAATCTGCAATTAACAAATGCCATATTTCATCCTTACCATTAGTTTTCCAGTATAATTTTAATTTAGAATTGTATTCTACAGATTCAATAGCTGTTAATGCAAGACTTAAAATGTTTTTGCTAGGCTTTGCTACCTTATTTATCCAATTTAGTGCTTTTTCAGGTAATTCATTAGATGGTTTATTAAACATTGCTAATAATAACTCAACTGTAACTAATGTTCCAGAACCGTAAGGTTCATTTAACAAATCAATTTCTCCAGAATTTAAATATTCAGTAGCTTTTTTTAGTGTATCATATAATATATCTGTGTTGTCATAGTTATCTAAATCATCAAGCCAATCCATGGCATGGGTGTTTTCAAATATACCATAACCCCAAGCTATCATTAAAAAAAGCCTCCATTTTATTATTTTAGGAAAATAACAAAAAACAAATTTTATTACTATAGTCATTATATATCCTATAATATAATAATATCATATTGAGGTAAATAACTTCAATTTATTTTTTTGAATATCTTAGGAGAGCCTAAAAAAATAATGCCGAATTCTTTTCGTCTGAAATTCGCTTAAATCATGCGAATTCATACTCGAGAATTAGAGTTTATTTTTTGGTTATCCCTTAGGAGAGCCTAAAAAATAATATCACATTTTTAAAATCTGATAATTAATAAAAACACATGATTCATTATTTTAAAATGTAGATTTGTTTTTAGAATTCCCTTAATATTGACTTGTTTTTTCTATAAGTATATAATAACTATAAAATTAGATATTTATGGATGATTATTAGGGGAGAGTTATTGAACTTCAATACACCGAAGGAGTAATACTTTCAGGTAAAAGAACCCTAACATGACATACTCTGGAGAGACCATAATTGGCACCGAAGGGGCAATAAATATTAAAGTATTTAGAATCTCTCAGGTAAAAGGACAGAGACAAAGTTTTATGTATAGTCCTTTTTTGTGTGGGCTTTTATTTTGTTTGTTTTTTATAAAAAATTTTAAGGAGGATAAAATGAAAGTAATAGTTACAGATAAAATGGCGATAGATGGAATTGATTATTTAAAAGAACAAGGTATCAATGTTGATATTAAGTTTGGAATTTCACCTGATGAATTATTAAAAATTATCCATTGTTATGATGGTATAATTGTAAGAAGTGCAACTAAAATTACTAAAGAAGTAATAGAAAATGGTGTGAATTTAAAAGTTGCTGGTAGAGCAGGAATTGGTGTTGACAACATAGATGTTGATTATTGTACAAAAAAAGGAATTACTGTTGTAAATACACCTGAAGGCAATATTATGGCTGCTGCTGAAATGACAGTTGCGTTAATTTTTGCTATGTTTAGAAATATTCCTCAAGCTTACTTTGCGGCTAAAAATAATGATTTTAGAAGAAATAAATTTGTTGGAATTGAATTAGATGGTAAAACAGCAGGAATTATTGGGATGGGAAAAATAGGATCAATTGTGGCATCTAAGTTAAAGGGATGTAATATGAAAGTTATTGCTTATGATCCTTATGTTACCGATGATAGATTAAAACAATTAGGTATAGAAAGATGTAAAGAACTTTCACAATTGTTGAAAGTATCTGATGTAATATCTTTACATATACCAAAAACTGCAAAAAGTAAAAATCTTATAGATGATGATGAATTAAAATTATGTAAAGAAGGTGTAAGAATAGCTAATGTTGCAAGGGGCGGAATAATAAACGAAGAAGCTCTTTATAAGTATTTAGAAAACGGGCACATTGCAGCAGCAGCTTTGGATGTATTAGAAGTAGAACCAAATTTTAATAAATCACCTGAAAATCAGGACTATTGTAATAAATTATTAGACCTTGAAAATGTAATAATAACACCACATCTTGGGGCTTCAACAAAAGAAGCAAATTTAAATGTGAGTGTTGATGTTGCTAAAAGAGTTGAAGGAGTTTTAAAAGGAGAAATTGTTGCGGCTGTTAATATGCCTCCTATAAATACTGATAGTATTAAAGAATTATTACCATATACAAAGATAGCAGAAATTTTAGGAAAAATTTATTATCAAGCAGAAAAAGACACTGTTGAAAAGATTGAAATTGTTTATTCTGGAGATATAGTAGGAAAAGAAACAAGAGTTGTATCGTTATCAGTATTAAAAGGATTTTTAGAAACTATTGTTGATACAAAAATAAATTATGTAAATGCTGAATTAACTGCAAAAAATTTAGGAATTGAAATTACAGAAAGTAAAAGCACAAATGTAGGAAAATATACTAATTTGATAACTGTTAAATTTACAACTAAGGAAAAAACATTGGCTGTTTCCGGAACTGTTTTTGCAAAAGAAGATATTAGAATTGTTGATTTCTTTGGTTACAAATTGGATTTTGAACCTTCGACTTATATAATTGCAATACAAAATATAGATAGACCAGGAATAATAGGGAAAATTGGTACTATTATAGGAGAATGTGATATTAATATTGCTGCTATGCAATGGAGTAGAAACAGAAGAGGAGAAAAAGCAGTTTCATTTGTTAGTGTTGATACAGTTGTTAAACCAGAAGTTCTAAATAAATTAAAAGAAATTAAAGGTGTTTTGAAAATTTCAAGATTAACATTTTGAAATAATGAATCACATGATTTTAGTGATTCATTATTTTAAAAATGTGATATCATTTTTTTAGTTTTTTTTAGTGATTATGAAGGTTTTGTTGATTATTATCTTGCTTATGTATTAGGTATAATCAAAAATTTCATAAGACAACTTTTTTTCTTAAAATGCGCTGATACTTTTACGGATTAAAAAAAGTTGACTAGTTTATTTTTTGATTCTGCCTTATGAAGTTTATACATAGACAAGATAATAATATTTATATTGGAAATATCAAAACTAAAAAATAATATAGGTAATTATTTTTTTATTTTTCTACATTCAAGATAGTATCTTTTTTCTTGGGATTCCCCCATGGAAAAAGTTTTTCTTGGCAAAGATCCATCTAAAATAACTGTTCTGAACAATTCGTTTTTATCCATTGCTGGCAAATAAAATCCAAGCGACCCATCTTTTTCAGACAATTCCGAAAGTGTAGTTTTACCATGAATATAGTCGATTTTAAAGGTGCTTGATTCATTAGTATAAAAATCTATAAAATATTGAAGAGTTGCAACTTCTAAATTATGTATTGGGTTCAATATTTTTAATATTCCAAAATTATTTAAAAATTTATATGGTAATAAATGGCGATTACTTGTTTTATCATTTAAAATATAATTTTCCATGCTATTTAAATTGTCAAACTCTATTTTCTCAATAGAAATATTTTTATTTTTGTAAAAATCTATAAAATTATTAATTAATATTTCAGGATTTACATTATTCAAAATCCTATGAATAGGCTCAAAAATAAGGCTTTCGTCATGAAGATTAATTATTTCAACAAGTGCATATCTTGCAGGATGATTTATAGATTCATTTTCTGATAAATTTACTTTTGTTGTTTCCCAAATTGATTTTGCGGTAGCTAAAGAATGATTTCCATCTCCTACAGCAAAAAGAAGTGGATTATTTTTATTTTCTATAAGTTTTTTAAATCCATAATATAGTTTTTCAAAATGTTTTTCACTGGATATTTTAAAACCTTGTATATTTTTATTTTTATATAATTCAAAATCGTATAGTTTTTTTAAGTGTATTGTATTTTCAGCAATTGGCTCAATAATTGATTTACAAGGATCATCTATTAACATTTGAACATGTGGTATTTCTAAAGGTGCATTTTCTCTGATTTTTATTCTGGGAGGTAATCTGTCAACAATGGTGCCTTCAGTAGCTCGGATTAAAGTATCAGAACCTTTATTATAGTCATAGAATTCTAAATCTACTGCTAAAATTAGACCATTTCTTGTTTGAGTATCATTTACCTTTCTTTTAACTAATATGAAAGCTTCACCAATATTATTAATGATTTTATCGTTTAGATAGTTGCTCATAGTTGAATTAATTTTATTTAATTTGTCTTCATAATTGGAATCTTCTAAATAGACTTCAGGTAAAATCATATTCAAAGTTGATGGTTCAGAGTCAATAAATTTTTTTAAGTTTTCCCAATAATCAGGTTGAGATGAGTATTGGTCACATGCTATAACAGCCCATTTTTTCATATCTACATAGTTACTTGGAATATAAATATTAGGAATAGTTATACCAATTTTAGAAAAATTATCATATATATTATGCTTCATAAATATCCTACTTTCTTAAATATAGTAATTAATTTTTAGATTAAATTATCTGAATTATTTAGATTTTAATTTATAATTAAATTTAAGTCAAATAATATGAAAGTTTATCCTAATTTAATTGACATCTCCTTTTGTGTCAGATATTATTTTATAATATAATTTTTATAACAATTTGGATAAGAAAAAAGGTAAAAAATTTAAGTTAAAGGGTGTTATTTTATGCAAAACAGAAGTTTAAACGAATTGAGAGAGATGTTTTTTAAATTTTTTGAATCTAAAGGTCATCTAAAATTAGATAGTTCTTCACTTGTTCCAAAAAATGATAGTGGATTATTACTTATAAATTCGGGAATGGCTCCATTTAAAAATTATTTTACAGGTAAGGAAAGTCCGCCAAATAAAAGAGTTACTACTTGTCAAAAATGTATTCGCACAATAGATATTGATAATGTTGGTAAAACTTCTAGACATGGTACTTTTTTTGAAATGCTGGGAAATTTTTCATTTGGAGATTATTTTAAAAAAGAAGCTGTAATGTGGGCATGGCAGTTCATAACTGAAGAACTTGAGATTTCAAAGGATATTTTGTGGGTGACAGTTTATGTTGAAGATAATGAGGCATATGAAATATGGAGCAAATATACAGATATAAAAAGAGATAGAATTGTTAAATTAGGAAAAAAAGATAATTTTTGGGAAATAGGGATGGGTCCATGTGGTCCATCATCAGAAATTTTTATAGACAGAGGAATAGAGAATGGTTGTGGAGGCAATGACTGTAAACCGGGATGTGATTGCGATAGATTTGTTGAGATTTGGAATCTTGTTTTTACTCAATTTGATAAAGATAAAAATGGTAATTATAATAAGTTAGATTACCCTAATATTGATACTGGTTCAGGATTAGAGAGATTGGCTTATACAATTCAGGGAGTAAATAGTATTTTTGAAGTTGATACAATAAGAGCAATACTAGATCGTATATGTGAAATAGCTGATATTAGTTATAACACTTCTAAAAGAAATGATATGTCAATTAGAGTTATTACAGATCATATAAGAAGTTCAGTTATGTTAATTTCGGATGATGTTTTCCCTTCAAATGAGAAAAGAGGATATGTTCTAAGAAGGCTTATAAGAAGAGCTATAAGACATGGAAAGCTTTTAGGAATAAAAAAGTTGTTTTTATATGATTTGGCAGACTTAGTAGTAGATATATCAAAAGGAGCTTATAGTGAATTAGAGAAAAATAGAGAAAAAATAAAAAAAATTATTAGATTAGAAGAAGAAAAATTTGAAAAGACTCTTGATTTGGGTATAGTATTTTTAGAAAATTGTATTGAAAAAACAAAGAGTGAGAATTTGAAAACTATTTCAGGACTTGATGTTTTTAAGTTACATGATGAATTGGGTTTTCCAATTGATATTTCCAAGGAAATTGCTTTTGAAAATGGACTTGATGTTGATATAAAGAATTTTGAAGAAAGAATGAAGATACAAAAAGAAACATCAAGAGAAAATAGAAAAGTTACTAAAGCTTGGTCAGAAGATGATAAATTTAAAGATATCGATAATACTATATTTTTTGGATATAATAAATTTCAAACAAAATCAATTATTCTAGGTATTATTTTAGATAATGAATTTATCGATATATGTAATGAAGATGAAGTTTATGAAATTATTTTAGATAATACAGTTTTCTATGCAGAAAGTGGAGGTCAAGTTGGAGATAAGGGAATAATAAAAACCTCTACCGGTTTATTTGAAGTATTTGATTGTAAGAAAATTGAAAATAAATTTATTCACTATGGAAGACTAAAAGAAGGACATATAAAACTAAATGATGAATGTGAAACAAGCGTGGATTTTGAAAGAAGAATGAATATAATGAGAAACCATACTGCTACACATTTGCTAAATAAAGTGCTTAGAAATTATTTAGGAGATCATATAAATCAGGCAGGTTCCCTAGTGGAACCAGATAAATTTAGGTTTGATTTTAATCATTTTGAAAGTATTGAAAAAGACAATCTAAATAAAATTGAAGAAATTATTAATAATAAAATAATGGAAAACATGAATGTTAATATTGAAGAAATGAATATAGATGAAGCTAAAAAAAGAGGAGCAACTGCTTTATTTGACGAAAAATATGGAAATGTTGTAAGAGTTGTTTCTATAGGTGATTTTAGTAAAGAACTTTGTGGAGGAACACATATAGAAAATACATCTCAAATAGGTATGATAAAAATATTAAATGAGAGTGGAATTGCTTCTGGAACAAGAAGAATTGAAGCTATTACAGGTAAATATGCCTTGGATTATTTTAATAAAAGGGAAAATATATTGAATAATTTGGCTCATACATTAAAATCTAATGTTGATGAAGTTGAGAAAAGGGTAAAATTTTTAATTGATGAAAACAAAAAGAATGAGAAAGAGATAGAGAAAATCAAAGGAAAATTAGTTTCAAGTTCTTTAGATAAAATAATTTCTAATAGTTTTGATTTAGATGGAACTAAAGTTTTAATTACTAAAATTAACCAAATGAGTATGAATGATCTAAGAAATATGGGGGATAGTATAAAAAATAAATTAGGTAATTCAATTTTAGTTTTAATTAGTTCGTATGACAATAAAGTAAATATAATTGTAACTGCCACAAAAGAAACTGTAAAATTAGGCATAAATTCAGGTAAAATCATTAAAGAAATAGCCAAAATTACTGGCGGTGGCGGTGGTGGAAGACCTGATATGGCACAAGCTGGTGGAAAAGATATATCTAAAATTGATGAAGCACTAAAAAAAGCAAAGGAAATTATAAAAAGTACTTTAAAGACTTAAAAAAGTTATATTATGAAATTTTTGATTGTATTTGAAATAATTTGAAAGAAGGATTTTTATGAGCGAATGTATATTTTGTAAAATTATAAATAAAGAAATTCCAGCTAAAATAGTTTATGAAGATAATAAGGTAATTGCTTTTAATGATATTAATCCTGTGGCTTCGATACATATTTTGTTTTTACCTAAATTGCATATTAAAAATATAAACTGCTTGAATGAAACAAATTATTCATATATAATTAATATTCATCAAGCAATACAAAAAGTTGCAATTAAATTAAATATAAATGAACAGGGATATAGAGTTATTTCAAATTGTGGAAAGGGTGCAGGACAAACAGTTTTTCATTTGCACTACCACCTGTTATCTGGGAATTCACTTGATCCTAAAATTATATAGTCAATATATAAAGCGTGATATCTTGACTTTAGTGGTATTAAAGGATATAATATATTAAGTGCGGTATTTAGTTTAATTCCCAGGATTATACATAGCAATTTTTTAACTATATTCCTAGCACAATTGCTACCATCGGAGGGAGGGAAATACATGTCTGAAATTAGGGTGAAAGAAAATGAAACACTAGATAGTGCTCTTAAGAGATTTAAAAGACAATGCGCTAAGTCAGGGGTTTTAGCTGAATTTAGAAAAAGAGAACACTATGAAAAACCCAGCGTTAAAAGAAAGAAAAAGTCTGAAGCTGCTCGAAAAAGAAAGTTTAAGTAGGAGGGAATATTTATGTTCCTAAAAGATAAACTACTTGAAGACCTAAAGACTGCTATGAAATTAAAAGATGTAATTAAAAAAAACACTGTACAAATGGTAAGATCGGCTGTGCTTCAGGTAGAGAAAGATCAGAAAATTACCCTTGATGATGATGGTATAATAGAAATTATTATGAAAGAATTAAAAAAAAGATTAAATGTGTTACCTGAATATAAAAAGAGTGGTAGGGAAGATCTTATAGATAATTTGAATAAAGAGATAGATATTTTAAAAACATATTTACCCAAGCAATTATCAGAAAACGAAATCGAAGCTATAGTCAAAGATTGTATTAGTGAATTTGGTGCAGTGACTAAAAAGGATATTGGAAAGATAATGAAATTGGTTATGTCAAAGGTTAAAGGCAAAACTGATGGGAAAACAGTAAATAAAGTTGTTAAGAAAATTCTTTAAATATAAATAGCTAGATTTAATCTAGCTATTTTAGTTTTTTATTTTAGTTTTTTTATAAAACTTGAATCTTAAATTTTTTAATTAACCAAAAAAGATGTTGGTATATCATTTCCATTAATGTAATTAATGTTAAAACCAATTGAAACCTTACTATTTACAGGTATATATCCATTCCAAGCTGAATTACTTATTGTTACAGAAGAACTGTTTTGAGTATATATAGCACCCCATAAGTTAGTAATTTGCTGATCATTTGGAAAATCAAAACTTACTGACCAGCTTTCAATTGCTGATGAAGAATTATTTTCTAATGTAATACCTATAGTTGCACCTGAGCCCCAATCATTTTGGATTTTATAATCTACGGTGACAGAATCATTATTTACAGGAGTAGTTGTGCTAGATGGATCTGGACTAGTTGTTGGGGTAGAAGTGGTAATAGGAGTTACTGGGTTATTCCCACTGAAGATGGAACATATTTTAGAAGTAGTTTTAAGACCATTTGTACCATTTACAATAGTATCTCCCCAGCTTGATAAATTTGTTCCAGTCCAATTATTAGAAAGATCCAAATATTCAACTTCAGTACTATTACCTTTCCATGACCAAGCTAACCAACCAACACTTCTTTGTTGACAATAACTCATTAAATATGCTTCATCAACATCACCACTTGTATGTTTATTACCAAATTCTCCTATTGCTAAACATAAATCTTGATCTATAATTTGGTCAATATTATTCTGAATTGTTGCAGAATTGCCTGCAGCATATTCATATCCATGCCATGAAAAAATTACATTACCTTGAGGGTCTGCTTCAAGAACATCTTGTCCTCTATCTATTATAGACTGAGGATATTGCCCCCAACCTGCTCCATCAACCATAATTGTATGAGTTAATCCAGCATTTCTTATAATGGGAATTGCTTGTAAATAACCATTTGCCCAATTTGATGATTCCCATTCCCCATTCCATTCATTGGCAATATTTATAATAACAGTATCCTCTCTTCCTTTTATTGCACTTTGAATATCCACAAAATACTCAGCACAATTTAAAAGTGAAGTTATGTCATTATAACCTGTGGCATCATGTACTTCAAGAACTGCTATTAGGTTGTATTGCTCACAAAGATCAAGAACTGCATCAACCTCACTTGCAGTATCATAAGTCCATTGGGCACCATTTGAAAGAACTATTCTAACTGTATTGGCACCAGCAGCAGCGATAGCAGGTATTGCTGTTGGTGTTTCTGTTTTGTACCAAGTATGAGCGTGATTAACACCTCTCATAATAAACGAATTTCCATTTGAATCTCTCAAAACAGTTCCATCTACAGTGAATCCACCTGAGGCTGCATTTAATGTATTGCTACCTATAACAGCTGTAGTTATAACAGTGATAAAAATGATTAACATACTAAGATACATAACTTTCTTTTTCATATACTTACCTCCAATAAAAATAAATTAATTAGATTTCAAATTATATTTGATAAATTATAAATAATACAATATATTAAAAGTTAGGAGAACCTAAAAATTAATACCAAATTCTTTTCGTCTGAAGTTCGCTTAAATCGTGCGAATTCATACTTGAAAATTTGAGTTTATTTTTTGGATATCCCTTAGTGTGATTATAATGTGAAATCTATACAAAATCATTGTTTATAAATATTTTATATGTTTTACATATATTATACAACATAGAAGTATATGGGGAATAAAAGAATTTGGAATTATTTTTTAATATAGTGTTTTTGAGGTTTCTTTTAATCGATTTTTCAAAGTTTTGTCTATTAGGCAGAATCAAAAAATTGTCTTATGAAATTTTTGATTCTGCCTTACAAGGTTTTAAAAAATAATTTTAATAAATAATTTTAATAAAATATTTGATTGAAACTATATATTTTGGTATATTATAAATTACTAACTTTGGAGGCTGCTTAATGTCAAAAAAACTAATATTTTTTGTAATAGTTATGATTGCTTATAACTTAGTTGTCTATTCGCCCTTATATGGTAATGAAGATAGTGATAAAAATCTTATTGAGAATTCGAGTTTTGAGTTATATAAAGATAATAATTTTGAGAATTGGTGTGTCTATTCATGGTTTAGTGATAATGAAAATAAAATTTTTAATATAGATAGCAGTATTTATAACAAAGGTCAAAATTGTGCTTTAATATATTTAAAAAACGAAAATGATGCTAGATATTTACAAAAAATAGAATTAGATTCAAAAAAGTATTATAAAGTGTCATGCTTTATGAAAACAGAAAATGTAGGAAATAATTCTGTGGGTGCTAATATAGGTATTTTAGATCAATCGGTAGTATCTAATGATTTAAAAGGAACTAATGATTGGACTGAAGTAGACTTGTTTCTTAAATCTACTGAAAATAAAGATAAAATAACATTAACCTTTGGTTTAGGATCATATGGTAGTTTAAATACAGGTAAACTTTGGATAGATAATATTAAAGTGGAGAAATTAGATAATATACCCCATGGAAAAGATGTATTTGATTTATCAAATTATAAAGAAAAAGAAGATACAAATTTAATAACAAAATCAGATGAGATAAATGGAATAGATAAAGAGATAAATTTTAGTAAGTTAAGTAAAGAAAATATTAAGATTTTTTTTAAGTTCTTAATAAGTTTCTTTATTCCAGTATTAATTTACTTAATTATAATGATTGTTTTTGTTAAGGGCTATCCCAAAAATAAAAGGTTTTTTATTTTTGGACTTGTATTAATCTGTATTTTAGCAATATTGGTAAGATTTGTGTTAAGAATTAAAATGCAAGGACATCCTATAGATATAGGTTGCTTTACTGCTTGGGCAAATGAAGCTTCGGAAAATCTTTTTGGATTTTATTCATCTGATGGTTTTTCAGATTATCCACCAATTTATATTATAGTTTTATCGATAATGGGTAAAATAGCAAAATTGTTAAATATTGGGCTTGATCATGAGAAATATATTTTAGTAATAAGTTTGCCTTCAATAATTGCTGATATTTTAATAGGTATTATAATATATAAATTAGCAAGTGAAAAAATATCAGATAAAATTGCTATTGTACTTATTACTTTATTTGTATTCAATCCTTTGGTCATTTTAAATTCTTCTATTTGGGGACAAGTGGATTCATTTTTTACATTGTTTATTTTATTAATGTTAATTCAAATGAGCAAAGGAAATTTGATTTGTACTAATTTGATATTGGTAATATCAATATTAATTAAGCCCCATGGTTTGATTTTTATTCCAATAGTTTTTTATAATTTTATGTTTAAATTTTATTATAAAATAATGGATAGGAAAAACAATAAAAATGAAAAATTTTTTAACTCTTTAATATATACATTAAGAAATGAATATTTAAGAAAAATACTATTATCATTAATATCGATTATAGGAACAGTATTTTTTATTTTAATGTTATTTAAGAAAACTTACAATGAACCTCTATGGATAATAGATTTATTTATTGGAACTGTTTCACAACAATATAATTATGCAACTTTAAATGCTTTTAATTTTTATGCAGCGGTAAAAGCAAATTGGGTTGACGATTCAGAAATGTTTTTACATTTGAGTTATAATAATTGGGGAAGTTTTTTTATAATTTTAATTAGTATTTTAGTTGGAATTATGTTTGTTTTATTATATGATGAAAAAATACCAATTATTACTTCTTTGGTATTAATAACAGGTGTTTATATATTTTCTTCAAGGATGCATGAAAGGTATATGTTTCCTGCTATAGCAATTACATTGTTGGTAGTGATTTATTATAAAAAACATTGGATTTTATTTTTGTATGTATTTTTAAGTTTTACAAATTTTATAAATGTGTGGATGGTATATATAAGATCTCTAGAAGAAGATTATTGGATACCAAAAGAAAATGTTTTAATGCGAACTGTTTCGGTTGCAAATATATTAGCTTTTCTAATTATACTGATAATTACAGTTGTTTTTTTGATGAATAAAAGAATTGAAGTTATTGAAACTAAAAAGGTAGAATCAGAGTTTTAATAAAATAACTTTTTGATTCTGCCTTAATGATTTTTAAAAAAGCTGATTAGTTTATCTTTTGATTTTCCCAATAAAAAATACCTGAAAAGTTTAAGGAGGGGTTGTTTAATTTGAAAAAAATTATTTTATTGGTAGTTACATTTGTTTTAATAATATCTTGTAGTTTGCCTGTTATGTGTGAAACTGAAACAGTAAAAGAAGATATTAAGGATGATATTAATATTGAAGAAACCAATTTATTATCTAATCCTGGATTTGAGAAATTATCAAATAAGGATCCACAATTTTGGAAATCTTTTGGATGGTTTACAGAAGAAGAAACAGAATATGGTGTAGATAATAATGTATCTAGAAGTGGTAAAAGTAGTGCATATGTTAATAATTTAAAAGAAAATCATTCAAGATACACTCAGGAAATTATCGTAGAAGAAAATCAAATTTATAAAATATCTGGTTTTATTAAAACACAAAATATTGGTACTGAAAATGATGGAGCTGCCATATTTATTGAAAAATCAAGTGCAAAAACCAGAACAATTACAGGTACAACTAAAGATTGGGAATATGTTGAATTGTATGGAAAGACAGCAGATGGGCAAAAAGTATTGAATATTTCTTTAACTGTGGGAGGTTATGCAAGTTTAAATACTGGAAAAGCATGGTTTGATGATGTAAAACTTGAAAAAGTTAATGAGCAGTCTGTAGTTGATAATGTAAAGAGTTTAGATACTGATCTTGATCCTAATAGAAGTAAAGTAGAAGAAAAGTCATTTAATAAATTAATTCCGATACTAATTATTGGCTTTATTTTAATTATATGTAGTATTGTGTTGTTTTTAGCTTTATTTATGCGTAAAAAAACTGATGGAAAATTAAATGAAAACCAAGAAGAAACTAAAGTGTTATTAGATTTAAATAGAACAAAAATTAAATTTGATAGAAAAGATATTTATATAATGCTAATAGTAACTTTAGTATATTTTATTATTGCTCTTTATAAATTGGGTTCTTTAAGTGTTCCAACTACTTACTGGACACCTACTATGATGAATGAAAATTTTACAATTAGTTTTGATAAAGAAACTACTATTTCAAGAATAAGTACATATTCAGGCTTAGGTAGTGATAGAGAAGCAGAGGGTAGATTTATAGTAGATTATATGGATAAATCAGGGGATTATAAATATTTGGTAACTATTGAAAAGAAACATATTTTTATTCTTGAACATGTTAATATACCTGAAACTGAAACGAAAAAGCTTAGATTTACAGTAGAGGAGGCAGGTGGAAGTATTAATGAATTTGCAATATATGAAAAAGGTAAAACCACACCAATAAAAGATATTAACATAGAAGATTATAATATAAAAGAAGATAAAGATGAATTAAATAATCTTTTTGATGAACAAGATAAAATGGATTATTTAAGTAATTATTATAATAGTATGTATTTTGATGAAATTTATCATGGTAGAACTGCTTTTGAGTTTATACATAAAATAATACCATATGAAAATACTCATCCTCCACTAGGTAAGGTAATTATGGCTTTGGGGATTTTGATATTTGGAATGGTTCCATTTGGATGGAGAATAGCAGGAACTTTAATAGGTGTTGCTATGGTGCCTGTCATGTATATGTTTGGCAAGAAAATGTTTGGAAAAAGAATTTATGGTTTTGCAGCAATGATAATGATGACCTTTGATTTTATGCATTTTGCACAAACAAGAATTGCTACAATTGACAGTTATGTTACACTGTTTGTTATATTAATGTATTATTATATATATGATTACTTTATGGAAAAATCATATGTTATAGGATTTAAAGCATCATTAAAACCATTATTATTAAGTGGATTATTTTTCGGATTAGGAGCTGCAAGTAAATGGATAGCCTTATATGGTGCTGCAGGTCTAGCATTAGTGTTTTTTATTGCTCAGTTTAATCAATATATGGATTATAGAGAGATAAGTAAAAATTCTGAAAACATTGAAACTAATAATTGGACAAAATATTTTTATAAAATATATATGTTTAGAACATATTTGTTTTGCTGTTTATTTTTTATAGTTATACCTATTATTATTTATTATATTTCATATATTCCATGGATGATAATGCCAGATGAAAATCTTACACTAACATTACCATGGAATAATTCGATTGATATGTATAAGTATCATTCCGAACTTGAGGCAACTCATTCATTTCAATCAGATTGGTGGGAATGGCCGATAATGAGTAAACCGATGGCCTTTTATTTTGGTGAAAACTTACCTATTAATATAGTTTCTAAAATTTTTACTATGGGAAATCCTGCAATTTGGTGGACAGGAATAATAGCCTTTATAGTGGGGATTCCAGTAGCAATAATGAATAAAGAAAAGAAAATGTTAGTTCCATATATTGCGATATTTTGGCAATATATACCGTGGGTTGTTATACCAAGATGTGCATTCATATATCATTTTTTTACTATTGTTCCTTTTTTAATTTTGATAATAGTATATTTACTTAAAGAGTTATATGAAAAAATTCCTAATGGTAAAATACTTTTTTATTCATATTTAGTTTTAATTGTGATTTTATTTATTTTATTTTATCCTGTTATATCAGGAATGGAAGTTTCACAAGATTATACAAAATTATTAAAATGGTTTGATAATTGGGATTTATAGAAGGAGAATATATATGGGCGAAATTAAATATTCATTAGTTGTTCCATTATTTAATGAAGAGAAGGTTATAGATGAAAGTTATAATAAAGTTACTAATGTTATGGAATCTATAGAAGAATTATATGAAATAATATTTGTAAATGATGGAAGTGTAGATTTAACAGAACAAATTGCAAAAGATATATGTAAAAAAGATAAGAGGATAAAATTAATTAATTTTTCAAGAAACTATGGACATCAGGCTGCTATAACTGCAGGTATGAATAATTCAAAAGGGAAAGCAATAATAGTAATTGATGCTGATTTACAGGATCCACCTGAAATTATAGTTAAAATGGTTGAAAAATGGAAACAGGGATATGATGTTGTATATGGTAAAAGAATTCAAAGAGAAGGAGAAACTTTTTTTAAGAAAATTACAGCAAGCATATTCTATAGAATTTTGAGATATATGACCGATTTTGATATACCAGTAGATACAGGGGATTTTAGATTAATTGATAAAAGAGTAAATGAAGCATTAAAGACTATAGGTGAAAGAAATCGTTATATAAGGGGATTAATCAGTTGGCTAGGATTTAAACAGACTTATGTAGAGTATGTTAGGAAAGAGAGGTTTGCAGGTGAAACGAAATATCCTTTAAAAAAGATGATGAAATTTGCATTAGATGCGATTACTTCTTTTTCCTTTAAACCATTAAGATTAGCATCTTATATGGGAATAGCTTTATCTTTAGTAAGTTTTATATATTTAACTGTTGTTATATATACAAAATTGTTTACTGATAAAGCTTTTACAGGGTGGGCTTCAACATTAGCAGTATCATTATTATTTAATGGAATTATTCTAATAATATTAGGTATAATGGGTGAATATATTGGTAGGTTGTATGATGAGGTTAAAGCAAGACCCTTGTATATTATCAAAGATAAAAATAATTTTGATGAGAAAATAAATAATGATTAGGTAGAATCAAAAAATCTTAGTTTAAAGCTATTTGTAAATATTAGTAAAAGCAGACATAGATAGCAGACATAGATAGCAGACATAGATAGTAGACATAGATAGTAGACATAGATAGTAGCTATAGGTAATAGATATATATATTAGACGTAGATAGCAGATATTTTAAGAGAGTAGGTGATGGTTTTAT
>JBDMZA010000404.1:0-16250 GCA_039770155.1 Clostridiales bacterium | reverse complement strand
AGGTATTGGATTATCATATGCAGAATTTGAAATGACAAATAGGGTTTTTGTAAGACCAAAGTCTAAATTAGTTCTGAAACGAAATTATAGCAACATAATAAAGTCAAATTACTATGATGATATTTCTACATCATTTGTTTTCAATAAAAATAGAATTGATAATATAATGAAAATTATTGATGAAAATCAAATTGATGGAGTTATATATCATGTTTTAAAAGGTCATGTGTGTTATGATTTTGAGCTTGATTTTATTGAGGATATATTTGTTAAAAAGAACATACCATTTTTCAGATTGGAAACAGATTATAATAAGCAAGATGTTGAACAGTTGAGAATTAGAACTGAAGCATTTTTTGAAATGCTTTCAATGAAAATAAATAATGTAGGGTGATTATATGAGTAATTTAGATAAAATAAAAAGAAAAAAATATGCTATTGGTTTTTTCTTTGTCTTTATAATTACTATAATAATATTGATGACAAAGATTATTCCAAGTTTTATGATATTTACTCAACAAAAGTTATTAACAGATAGACATATTGTCTTAGATGAAATTTCAGAGTCATCTTTTGAACATCAATTAATGTGGTGGGAAATAGAAGATGAAAAAATGATATTAGAGGTGAAAAATTTAAAAGAGATAAAATCACCAAAAATTTATGGGATAGTTGTTGATTCAAAATCAGATGAAATTGTTTTGAAAAATAAAGAAGGAATTCTTGATAAAAAATATTTTGGTAGTTTTAATTCGTCTGTGGAACCTTTTAAATATGATATTGATGGAGATGGGAAAAAAGAAACAATTAATTTATTTGCAAAATTAGATTCTGTGTTTACGCAGGGAATGGCTATAAATACAACCTTTTTTGAAAAGGAAAAAATAAAGTTGGAAGTTTCACAGTTGGATTTTCATCATGTAGGTGTAAAATTTAATGGAGCATTTTTGGCTAATAAGGAAATATCTGTTTATTCAAAGAATGGAAAAGAAGAAAGAATTAAATTAGATAATAGAGGAACCTTTAAAGTAAATACTATTAAAGGTTTGACTTCTGGAATTACTGTTGTTTATTCTGAAAATGAATCTGTTTATATATCAAATTATATGATTGAGAGAAATAGTTTGTTTTCAGAAAGTTATAAAAAAGCTTTATATCCGCTTATATTTGTTATTGCAGTAGCTTTTGACATAATATTATTATTAAATGTTTTAAGATTTAATCCATTTAGGAGAAGAATAGTAATTGAAGAAATTAGAAATATTGAAAGTTAGGTGTAATAGATTATGAATCGTTTAGCTAGTAAATTTAGATGGTTTGTCATGGCAATATTTTTTGTTTTTTTTACATTTGGAGTACACATTTTTGGATTAAAAGTTCCATCAAAATTTGCACTTCCTATTTTTTCATGTCCAATAAACTATGAAACAAGTTATGGAGGAAGTTGTTTTACTTTATGTCATTTAAAAAAATGGGTTTCAGCAACTACAACAGCTGATATAGTTTTTTTTATTGTTTTTACTTTTATTACAATTTTAATTTTGGGAAGACTTCTATGTGGTTATATATGTCCAGTAGGTTTTATTCAGGATGTATTAGATAAATTTAGACAATTTTTAAAATTTGATCAAATTAAATTTTCAGAAAAAAGATATAAAATATTAAATATTATGAAGTGGGCAACAATAATAATTTTTTTTGCAGGAGGAATATTTTGGGAATTTAGTTTTTGTAGCATATGTCCGATACTTGCAATTTCTCCTCCATTAGCAGGGATAAAAATAGTATTTAGTTTATCAATAGTTTTTGCAATTTTGTTTATAGTGTTATCATTTTTTAAACGAAGATTTTGGTGTAATATATGCCCAATTGGTTATATGATAGGGGTATTTCATAAACTTTCATTTACATCATTGAAAAAAGATTGTCAGGCATGTACTGAGTGCGGAGCATGTTATGAAGCTTGTCCAATGGGAATAAAAATTATTTTGACAGAAAGAGAAAAAGATGATGTTACAACTAATGATTGTTTAATGTGTATGGAGTGTATTAATAAATGTCCTGAGAAAGATGCTTTAAGTTTGGCATATTTTGAAAAGAAAATATATAAAGCTTCACGAAAGAATTTTTTTGAAAATCAGGATATTAATGAATAACAAATGTAGTAAGGGTGATAATATGATTGATGATAAATTAGAAAGAAAGAAAGAAATTTTTAAAAGTAGTGTAATTAATAATTCAAATAAAATGCTAAGAAGAATAGATGCATTATCAGGAAAACCAGAAAGCATAGAGCCATTTATAGATGTTTTAAAAAGAACTTTTGTTGATTTAAGGGATGTAAAAAGACCGAGAAAATTCAAAGAAACTTTTGGAGTATTTTGTGTTATGGTTCCTGAAGAAATGATTTATGCGGCTAATGCTATTCCTGTTAAACTTTGTTCAGGAATTTTTTCAGGAGCACAGGTTGGTGAAGATTTTACACCAAGAGATGCATGTCCACTTGTAAAAGCTTCAATTGGTGTTACCAGTATGGATGCTATTCCAATATATAAAAATTGTTCAAAATTTATAGTTCCAACTAGTTGTGATTGCAAAAAAAAGATGGCTTATGATATATCAAAATTTAAACCTGTTATTCCAATTCATGTTCCATCATCAAGATATGATGATACTTTTGTAAATAATTTCGTAAAAGATTTATACAAATTTAAGAATACTTTAGAATATATAACAAGAAATCAAATTAATTATAATAGTTTAAAAGAAAGCTTTAGAATGATTGCAAGAGCACAAATTGAAACTTATAAACTAATTGAGATGCAAAAAAGAATTCCAGCTGTTATAAAAGGTTCTCATGTAATTACTGTTATGAATGCATATGCATATGAACATGTTAATGGGTGGACAGATGATTTGTGTATTTTAAATAAAGAATTAGAAGATAAAGTAAAATATAATGAATTTGTTGCAAGAGAAAATAGTCCCAGAATTTTGTTTGCTGGTTCTCCAGTTGTTTTTCCAAATTTAAAAATACCAGTTCTTATTGAAGAATCAGGTGGAATCTTAGCAGCAGATGAAACCTGTTTAGGAACTAGAAGGCTTTATGATCCAGTAGCTATAACAGATGATAGTCTTAGTGGATTGATGAGAGCTTTAGCAGTTAGATATTTAATGCCTTGTACATGTCCAACTTTTGTTCAAAACAAGCAAAGATTATTTAGAATAAAACAAATGGTTGATGATCATAAAATAGATGGAATTATTTATCACGTATTAAGAGGATGTCAAGTATATGATTTTGAGTACAATTTGGTTGAAGATGAAATGAAAAAGTATGATATTCCAGTTTTAAGGGTTGAGACAGATTATAATGAGGAAGACATAGAACAACTAAGAATAAGACTTGAAGCATTTATTGAAATGATAAAATATAAAGAAATTTAATTGAGGTGTAGATTATGGATTATTTTGCTGGATTAGATGCAGGTTCGACATATTTAAAGGCTGCTTTGATTGATTCAAATATGAAAATTCTTGGTTTAAAAGTCATGAATACAGGTATAAAGAATTCTGAAAATGCAGAAATATTACTAAGGGGAATTTCACAAAAATTAAAAATTAATAGAAATAATATAAAATTTATTATGGCTACTGGGTATAGTCGAAAAGGATTGGAAACAGCTGATGATGATATATCAGAAATTACAGCCCATGCATATGGTGTAAGAATAAATTCACCAAAAGGATCAAATCCAACTCTAATTATTGATATTGGAGGACAGGATAGCAAAGTCATATACTTGGATGAAAAGCAAAATGTAAAGAATTTTGCAATGAATGATAAGTGTGCAGCAGGTACTGGTAAATTTATGGAAGTAATAGCAGAAGTTTTGGAAACAACTATTGATAAAGTTGGACCAATATCATTGGAAAGTAATGCACCTTCTGATATAAATAGTACATGTATTGTATTTGCACAGTCAGAGGTTATATCATTAGTAGCTAGAAAAACTGATAGGCGTGATATTTTAGCTGGTATTCATGTATCTATGGCAAGAAGAATTGTTAAAATGACAAGAAAGGCATCATCTAAGGGAGATATTTTAATGACCGGGGGAGGTGCATTAAATATTGGTTTGAAAAGTGCTTTTGAAGAAGAGCTTATGAGACCAATTCATGTTGCAAAATATCCACAGTTTAATGGTTCAATTGGTGCTGCAATATTAGGTCTTAAGAGATATAGAAAGGATGGAATATAGTTATTATTTTTCAGGATTTTATAAGAATTGTTAAATATCTTAAAATCCCTGCATTTGTTTTACTGATAAATATTTATTTACAATCTCAACAGATAATTTATCTGGAGGAACATCTATACATGTGATTCCCGAATTATTGAATATCTTTATTGCGTTTTCTCTTTCATTTATAATTTTACTTGCAGCGGTTTTATGATATAAATTATTATTTTCTTCTAGGGATGAATTAGCTATTTCATAAATTCTTTTATCCCTTATAGTAATTATTAAACAAGTATGTTTTTTAGAAAATAATTTCAATACTTTTGTTAAATTTTGGGCTTCTTCTTTGTTATAGATTTCTGTAAATATACATATTAATCCCTGTCTAGTTTCTTTTTTACTTAAAAATAAAAATGCATTTTTATAATCAGCAGACACCATATTTTCATGTACATTATATAAATTGTCTGCAAATAGTTGAAAATGACCTTTACCTTTGCCAGAATGTACATATTTCCTAATTTTACTGTCAAATACTAATAAACCTGTTTTATCACCTTTTTTTATAACAAAATCAGCTAATAGTAAAGAAGCATTAATAGCATAATCAAGTTTTTTAATATAATTAATTTCGGAGTTCATGACTCGACTTGAATCCAATAAAATATATACATTTTGATTTTTTTCAGGTTCATAATTATTAACAATTAAGGTGTTATATTTAGCACTTGCTATCCAATTTAGTTTTTTATAGTCATCGCCTTCTGCATATTCTCTTAAAGACTCAAATTCTGTACCTGCAAGATAGGCTCTGTTTTTTTTTGAACCCTCAATTAAACTTATTTTCTTTAATGTTATAAAATCAACTGTAGATAAATCTCTTAAGTTAGGATAAACTTTGTAATTACAAGTTTTATCAAATTTAAATGATCGTATACATAATTTTAGTAACCCAATATATCGTATGTCTATTTTACCAAATGTAAATTCACCTCTTTTTTGGGGAATTATATTGTATTTAGACATGTTAGTATTATTTGCAGTTACAAAAATATTTAAAAATCTATTATATACCTTAAAATGCACAGGAATTTCATCTGTGGCTTCAAAATTTAAATTATATTTACTATTATTGCGAATACTTATTGCTATGTAATTTTTAGCACCTAAAGAAAATTTTTCATCACAAATTCTTTCTAACTCAAAGTAGTTTTTTCCAGGGGTTATTAATAAATCAATTAAAAACAATAATACGAGTAATAAATTATATAATATAAATACTACTAAAAACATATCAAAAAGAATACTTATGCTAATTGGAATTAAACCAAATAAAATTAATAAAATAAAATATTTACTTATATACATTAAATAGCTCCTTTGGATATCATGCTAAATTATATTTTTTATCTTGGTACTTCAACTTTATTTACTATTCTTGTTATTACATTATCAGTTGAAATTCCATCAATCATTACTTCTGGTTTTAATATAATTCTATGTCTTAGAATTGGAATTGCAAGTTCTTTAACATCTTCTGGTATAACAAAAGACCTGCCTTGAATAGCTGCATATGTTCTGGCTGTTGACAATAAAGATATAGAAGCTCTTGGACTTCCACCTAACATTAAACTTGGAGAATTTCTTGTTAGATTTATAATATTAGTAATATAATTAATTATTGAATTATCAACTCGAACATTTTTAATATATTCTCTACATATAGTTATATCATTTGGTGTAAGGACAGCTTTTGTTTTATTTGATTGATCTTTAAGACTATGATTCCCACTTACAAAATTTGATAACAAATTATTTTCTATATTTTGTGGGATATAGCCCACTATTAATTTCATAATGAATCTATCTAACTGAGCTTCCGGCAACTGATAAGTGCCTTCATACTCAACAGGATTTTGAGTGGCTAAAACCATAAATGGATTATCTAGAATATTTGTTTCACCATCTATTGAAACTGACTGTTCCTCCATTACTTCTAATAATGCTGCTTGAGTTTTTGGAGGAGTTCTATTTATTTCATCTGCCAAAAAAATGTTAGTAAAAACAGCACCCTTTTTTAAGTAAAATTCACCAGATTTAACATCATATATTTTTGTTCCAATGATATCAGCAGGCATAAGGTCAGGAGTGAACTGAATTCTTTTAAAGTCTGTATCAATAGCTTTTGCAAGAGTTTTTGCAGTTAAGGTTTTGGCAACACCTGGAACACCTTCGATTAAAGCATGTCCACCTGTGAACAAAATTATAACAAGTTTTTCTATAAAACTAATTTGTCCGACAACAACTTTTTCAACCTCATATATTAATTCTTTTGCCTTTGTATTAACAAATTCAATTTGAGCATCTATGTTATTTTCAATCATAATAGCTCCTTTCTATTTTTAAGAATTGATTTAACAATATTTAACATTTCCTTGGGATTATTGTTATCATTTTTAATATAATTATTTGCTCTAATAATTAATTGAGCAGTATTATTTTTTATTAAAATCTTATCAGATTTAGAGTGTGTTATTAGTTCATCATCTGATAGGTCAAAACCTTGATTTAAATGTTTTTCTAAACTTTTTCTAAATTCATTTAAATAAGTTTCTACTACCATAGAATTTGAATTGCTTTTCCTAATTATATTTGAAATTGCATAAACATTTTCATTTTCTAATCTTTTTTCATTTTCTAAAACTGTTAAGGGAAAGCCAAAACGTCTTGATTTATAAAATATAAATAGAAGTATAGTTAAAAAACATTGAAAAATTAAAATTGTATATTCAATATTTAAAACACTAAAAATTCCAGGATTTGATTTTCCATAATCATGATAGTATTCGTTGAAAAAAACATTTTTATTATTAATTTCAATGAGAAGATTAACCATATATACAACTGATTCATTATTTTTTATATTTATATTAGTAAAATCATCATATTCTTCAAATAGATATATTTTACCATTGCCAAGTTTATATTCTAAATATTGGTTTTTATTTATAGGAACTAAATTTTTAATAATATTGTTATCTAAAGTTGAGGTCTTGCTTGAAATAATCAATTCATTTCCAGATTTTATCCAAGATAAAAGTTTTTTTTGTTCTTTTGGATCTAAAAATCTTTTCATAGATGGTTTAATAATTATAAGTGTATGATTATTTTTTAGAAATCTTGCAGGTTTTTGATATCTTTTTACATTGAAATTAAGATTTTTTGTTAGCAAAAATAAAGCTTTAGTACCATAGTCTTTAGTGCTGTAAGTAGTATAATCAATTTCATATTTATCATTTATTGATAAAAGAATAAAAATACTTATTCCAATAATCAAAAATATTGTTATAGTTAAAATTTTATCTTTTAAAAACTTTCTCATAAACTATTCCCCTTTATAAGATTGGAATATTCTTTATACCAATAATCAAATTCATTAGTATTAATATTTTTATTTCCATACCAAACTTTGTTAAAAACAAAGGTGAATTTTTCAACTTGAGTGAATTTATCATATTTATTATTATATAATTCTGATAAATATTGTTTATTTGTTTTAGATTTTTGAATTTTAATATAGTTTAACTTATTCAATTCTAAAAGTAATGCTATATATAATAATCTTATTGATTCTTTAATATCTTTATCTTTTAAATCCAGAGCTTTCTTTTCAACATCTGAAGGTTTTTCTAGTATGTTAGATATTAAATCTTCTGATAGTGAAGGCTTTATAGTTTTATTTCTATATTTTCTTATTAAAAGAATAGTTATTACAATAAGAACAACTATTAAAAGTATTATAAAGATGTATTTAAGTATTCCTGAAAATAAAACAGGTGTATTTAATAAATTAGAAGGTTTTGAAGTTGGTGTATTTGGGATGTTATCTTCTAAATTATCACTATTTTCATAATCATTTTGTGAATCATTATCTCCAACAATATCATTATTTGAGTCATTAGTTAAAGTATCATCATTTTCTATATATTCAGTTGAGTTACCACTGGAATCATTAGTACTTGATTCATTAAACAGATTGTCTAAAAAATCTTTTACTTTTCTAATAAATGAGGATTCTTCATTTTTGAATTCATCAGATGATAAAATTTCATTTAATTCATCTTTGACTCTACCATTGTCCTGATTATTATTTGTAAAACCTAATAGCAAAAATAAAAGCATAAAAAAAATAAAAAAACTATAGATACTTTTATATTTAAATTTATTCATTTTGATTTATCTCCAAAAAATTGTCTTTTTTATTTGAATTATTAATATAGGTTTTAATTTTCATTTCTAAATCAAAACCTTCATTTTTTATTTTTAGACCTATAAAAAGTATAGATGATAATGATGTAATAAGAGGAAAGAGAACTATAAGGAATATATTTGCAATATAATCATATATAATAATATTATTTGAAATATAATAATATTTTAGATATTCTATAACTCCATAAACCATACCAAAAAAAATAAAATAAAATGCATATATTATGGTAGAAGAAAAATAATAAGTTAAAAAACCTTTTCTTGTAAGTCTAAAACTTTTTAAGAATGATTCAAGTGGTTTTTCATTTTCAATTGTTATATAGTGTGTAGTAAAACTAACTCTAAAAATCACATACATAAGAGGAGCAGGTACTAATATTAAAAATATGAATACCAATACAGATGAAATTATTGGTGGTATACCCATTGATAATTCTATAACTGCAATTATGAAAATAGTTGCAATAAAAGTTATTAATGTAAAAAATAATATAACAAAGTAAATTGGTAGGATTACAAAGGCTCCCAAATAAATAATTATATAATTTAAAAATACATTAAAATATTTTTTTATAGATATTTTAAAAATTTCTTTTATTCCAATTTCCTCATTATCTACAATATTTTTATATATTATGTTAATAAGTATAGTTCTATATAAAGGATATATAAACATTAAAAACATTATTATTAAAATGGAGGAAACTATAAAACTAAATGCTGGGTATTCTGCAAATATTGTTTTAAACAAAGTTATTAATAGAATTATTGGAATACTATATATAAGAGTAAAAAATATAATTGATTTAAAGTTATTTTTAAAAGTTACTATTGAATAATCTAATACATCACTAATTGAAAAATCCTTAAGTTTTTTGTTTACCATAATATACCTCTTTTAATAACACTGTTTTTAAGATATCATAAAAATGTTGAAATTTCAATGGTAATTTGATTTGACTGTAAATTTTAAATTATAAATCAGTATCAAATTCATTATTGAAAACTAATTCTATAAATTTGTTATGAAAAAATGTTATCATTCTCTGAAATTTATTATGAATTTAGTACCTTTTCCTAAAGCACTTTCAATATTTAAATCAATATCATTAAAGTCCAATATTTCTTTTACAATTAGTAATCCAAGTCCTGAGCCTTTATTTTTTTTAGGTGAGTATTTAACTTTATTATCGTTTAATGTAAATATATTATTTAATGTATTTTCATCCATTCCTTCTCCATTATCTTCTATTGATAAAATTACATTTTTATTTTTTTTAAATCCATTAAATATTATTTCACCACCATTTTGTGTAAATTTAATACTATTGTTTAGTAAATTTCTGAAAATCATATTAAACATATCTTGATCAAATATAATTTTTAAATCTTTTTCTATATTGCAAGAAATATTTATATTTTTATCAAGTGATGATATTTTATATAATTCAATGATATTAAATATACTTTCAAAAATATTAATACTTTGATAGTTTGTTTCATACCTGCCTTTTCTAAGATTTGCCCATTTAAGAATGGACTCTAAAAGATCTTGAAGTTTTATGGATGAATTATAGATTTTCTCGACATAAGTTTGCAATTTCTTTGAATCAAATGTAGAGCCTTTTTTTACAAGCATTTCAAGAAGACCAGTCATTGCAAATAGTGGATTTTTCATATCATGAGCAAGAATGCTTATGAATTTATCTTTTTCACTATTTAATTCTTTTAATTCAAGAACTTTATCCTGATATTTTTCCTTAGAAATTTTAAGTTCCATGTGGTTTATAATTCTTGCTTTTACAATTGATGAATCAAAAGGTTTTGTAATAAAATCTATTCCACCTATTTCCATTGCAGAAATTTCACTTTCTTTACCGCTTTTTGCAGTTATAAAAATGATTGGAATATCATCAAATTTGGGATTAACTCTGATTTTTTTACAGACTTCATATCCATCCATTAAAGGCATCATAATATCTAATAATATTAGATCAGGAACCTCTTCTTTTAAATAATCTAGAGCTTCAATACCATTAAGTGAGAGTGCTGGGATATATCCGATTTCACTTACTAGTTCAGCCAGTATTTTTAGATTATTTGGGTTGTCATCAACCATTAATACGATTCTGTTTTTTTTCATTTACACCCATCTCCAATCAATGTTTTTTCAACTTTATTAATTGTATCTTTTATACCCATAATATCAAAACTTTGTATACCTTTTTTAAATTCATTAATATATTTGTTTAGAAATTTAAGGTTTTCTTTTTCTGAAAAATCAATCAAATTATTTATAGTAGTATTAACTATATCCATTCTCAGTACTTTGTTTTTGTTAATTAGTAGAGGCTTCAAAATCTCTTTAAGTAATTCTTTTTGATCATTTTTAAAAATTATGCATTCAATAATTTCATTAGGATTTATATTTTTATTTTCTTGAATTTGATAATTAAAATGATTTTTTAATGTTGTGGTTATAACTTCTAATGTAATTGGCTTATATAGCACTGATTCTATAAAATCGCTTTTTGATTCAAAATGAAAATTACTACCCAAAGCTGTTATTGCTATTATAGGGATAGATTTACTTTTACTGGAGGATTTAATTATTTTTGATGCTTCAAAACCGTCTAGTATTGGCATTTGTAAATCCATAAATATTAAATCTATATTTTCCATTTTTACTATATCAATGGCTTCTTTGCCATTTTTCGCTAACTTAACATTAAAACCAATACTTTTTAGAATTTCATATAATAAGTCTCTATTTGATTTTACATCATCTACTACTAGAATATTTCCTCCATTAAATAAAATTAATTCATCATCTTGAGTTTTATCAAATAAAATATCTTGGGAATAGGCAAGATTTTTAAATTTTATATAGAATGTACTTCCATTATGTAATTCGCTTTTTACTTCGATTTCTCCACCCATAAATTCTAATAATTTATTAGATATTGAAAGTCCAAGTCCTGACCCTTCATATTTTCTATTTGCTTTTCCAGAATGTTGTCTAAAGGATTCGAATATTAGTTTTTGCTCAGATTTTGCGATACCAATCCCTGAATCTTCAATGGCAATTATTAAGTCGAGACTATTACCAGTTATATTTTTTTCATTATCTATGTAACATAATATTTTTACATATCCTTTTTCAGTATATTTTAAAGAATTGCCTATGATATTTAGTAATATTTGCCTTAATCTTATTTCATCAATAATTATACAGGGAGGGATATTTTCATCAATAAAAGTTGTGTAATTTAGATTTTTTCGTTCAACTTTTTCTTTGAATATTAACTCCATTTCATTTAATACACCAACTATATTAACTGGTTCAGGAACAATTTCTATCATGCCTGACTCTATTTTTGACATATCTAGAATATCATTTATAATGTTTAATAGGTTTTTTCCTGCTATATTTATTGAATCTGTATAACTTTTATGTTTTTCCTCAACAAGTTTTTTTGATAAAAGCTCACTGAATCCAATTACAGCATTTAAAGGTGTTCTAATTTCGTGTGACATGTTTGCTAGAAATTCCGATTTGGATATGCTCAATCTTTCTGCTTCATCTTTAGCTATTTGTAACATTTCTTCCTCTTTTTTTCTTCTGCTTATATCTCTTTCAGCAATAAAAATAGCTTTTTTACCACTCCAATTGCCTTCAACCATTTTTGATTCCATATGAATTATTTCACCACATTTTGATTTTATAATAAAGTTGTGAACATTATCAGTATTTATATTTATTGTATAGAAGAAATCTTTTTTATTTTTAAAATTTTCATTAAAATGTAAACCAAAGAAACCATATTTTTTAATTTCATTTGTTGTATACCCAAGTTTTTCTACAATAATATTGTTTGTATATAGAATATTTCCATTGAAATCAATAACAAAAACGAAATCCTCAATAGAATTTATAAATGATTTAAAGTTAGTTTCACTTTCTTTTATAGCAAGTTCAGATTTTTTTATTTCTGTTATATCACTTACAACAGTTGCAAATTGATTTTTTTGAGGTGAAAATACATAGATTTCTAAGTACTTATCTATTTTGGGTGAATAATACTGAAATCTGAATGGCTCACCTGTTAATGCAACTGTACCAAATTTAGAGATAAATTCCATATTTGCATTATTATCTAACTCTAATGCTGTTTTTCCTATATAATGATCGATATGAATTTGATATAAATTTTCATAAGCAGAATTTATTTTTAAGTATCTATAATCAATAGGGTTATTATTGCTATCAGTTATTACTTCTTGTAATGAAAATCCATTTATCATATTTTCAAATAATAATCTAAAACTTTTTTCACTAAGTTTTAAATCATTTTCTGCAATATTTCTTTCCATTGATATACCTATTATATTTGCAGCAGTTTTTAATATTTCACTTTCTATATAATTCCATATTCTTAATTTGGAACATTCATCAAATCCAATAAATCCCCATAACTTTTTGCCAAAAAAGATTGGCATAACTAGAATAGAGTAAATTCCTTGACTTAATAAAATCTCTTGCTCTTCTTTAGGAAATTCTGAAACATCACCATATATAGATTTATTATTTTTAAGGTTTTTAAACCATCTTTTAAAGCCCATTTCATTTAAAGAAATATTATGAAGCATTGGATTATCAATTTGAGATTCTACACCTTTAGTACACCATTCATATATTTGATTACATATAGCATCATTATTTGTTAGTTTAGAAATCTCAAAAATATATACTCTACTAGCTCCAACAGATTCACCAAGAATTTTTAATACCTTATTTGTATCTTTTTGGAATTCATAACTTTTTATCATAATTTCTGCTACATCACTTATAGATTCAAGAATTTTTCTCTGTAAAATCAAATCATTTTCAGTATTTTTTTGTTTGTTTATGTCAGTATGTATTCCAATAATTCTTATTGGATTGTTATCAATATCTTTCTCTACAATTTTACCTCTATCAAGAACCCATTTATAAGTTCCATCTTTGCATAATAATCTATGTTCACTTTGATATATGTCATCAATACCTTTGAAATGATCATTTATTTTTTTGTATACATCGTCTAAATCATCTGGATGAACTCTTTTTTTCCATTCTTCTAAATTATTCGCAAGTTCATGATCTTGATAGCCTAACATATTTTTCCAATGTTTTGAATAGTATACTTGATTTGTTTTGATATTCCAATCCCAAAGACCATCACCAATTTTTTCATAAGTTTCTAAGAATAGCTTATTTCTAGTTAATTCCATATTCGATACCTCCAGATCGTTTTAGGCATAATCAAAAATTTCATAAGGAGAACCTAAAAAATAATACCAAATTCTTTTCGTCTGAAGTTTGCTTAAATCATGCGAATTCATACTCGAGAATTTGAGTTTATTTTTTGGATATCCCTTAGACGAAAATTTATATATAAAATATCGGTTTAATAAATTATATGTATGAGTAATATAAAATTTCAAAATATATTGTTCCATAATTGTGAATAAATTTTACAGGTAATCCGATAATAACTTAAGGATAGTTAAAAAATAAACCAGTATTTTCAATAATAACAGTGTATTTTTAGGGGTTTTTAAGTGATATAATTAAAAGAATCCTCCAAAAAGGAGTAAAATATTGAATAAAAAGGAAAAAGTATATGTAATTTATGACAAACAAAGAAATATGAATTATGATGAAATAATATTTTTTCATGATAAGGAACTTATTGAATATTCTAATGATATTGATATTGTATTAAAGAATATTAATGTAATTATTGTTGATTTGGTAAAGTATAGTGATATTCTAAATATTTGCAATAAAATTAGATTATCATCTAAATTACCCATAATTATTATTGAAAACATAGAATATCCTGTGGATGACAGTATATTGTTAAAAACAAAGGGTATGGGAATATTGAAAATTATTCAAATAAAAGATGAGAATAAATCTGTGTTGTATGAAATTATACAAGGTGTTATTGAACCTCATATGGATATATCTGTCAAGAAAATTGCTATAATTCTTCCAATTTATAATGAAGAAAAAAGATTTTCAAATGTTTTAGAGTATTATAAAAGTTTAAAAAAAATATTGGAAGAAATAAATTTAAACATTAGTATTTATTTTATAAATGATGGAAGTAACGATAAAACAAAAGACTTTATAAGTGAACTTGCAAATATAGAGAATCAAGAATTAGGAATAATAAATAATACACCATTTATTAGTGGAAAAAATTTAAAAATTAATACAAGAAAAGCAGGTACATATATTGAAGCTATGAAAGAAATTGATTCAGATATTTATATATTTTCAGATTCAGATAATTCATTTTTAGTAGAGGATATTATAAAAATGGTAAATATTTTGTCAAAAGGTTATTATGACATAATTGCAGGAACAAAGGATAAAACAGCGGAAAAAAGACATATATCAAGAAGAATTTTAAGTTTTATAAAAAGAATTTTAACTAAGCCAATATTACCAAAAGGTATATACGATTCCCAAACAGGTTTAAAAGGTTTAAATAAATTATCAGTACAATATTTACTTCCTAGTTTAAGTGCAACATCAGGTCTTGCGATTGACTTAGAACTACTTAATAATGCAAAACAAAAAAAAATTAGAGTATTACAATTACCAGTAAATTGTGTAGATAGGGATGGATCACATGTAAATATTATAAAAGATAGTATTCATTTTTTAAAAATACTCATAAAAATATTTTTTAAAATAAAGTAATCTATAATTGTTTAAAAGTGAGGTTGAGTAAATGGGGAAAGTTATAATTAATATTGCATATAAAGATATTGTTCCAAGATATATAGAAAACAGAATAGATGATATAAAAAAATTAAAAGAACTTTTGTCAGAAAAAAATTTTAAAGCTATTTCAAGTCTTGTCCATTCTATAAAAGGTTCAGGAGGTATGTATGGATTTGATACTATCTCATTTATTGCAAAAAACATTGAAGACGAATCAAGGGATCAAAACAAAGAAGAGATTTTACAATATATAGAGGTATTTGAGAAATATATTAAAGAATTAGAGATACAATATAAGTAAATTATTTGGAGGTATGTATGGATAATGCAATTCTTTTTGTTGATGATCAAATTGAAATATTAGATTTATTAAAAAAATTTCTTTATATGGAACCATATAAAAAATATTTTACAACTAATGTAAAAGAAGCTTTAGATTATTTGAAATATAAACAAATAAGTGTTGTTGTAACTGATTTAGAAATGCCAAAAACAAATGGATTACAATTTCTTAATATTATAAAAAATAATTATCCTGACATAATACCAATAGTTTTATCAGGACATACAAGTATGTCAATGATTATAGAAGCTATTAATAATGGGCATATATATAAGTATATACCCAAACCTTGGAAAATAGATGATTCAGCTAAAGAGTTTTTAAAAGAGGCAATAAAATATTATAATTCAATGAAAAATTCAATTATTAAAAAAAATTTTTTAGAAATAAATGATATTATACATGTTATTAAAAGTATTGGTATAAAATTTGAATGGATTCAAAATGATAAAGTATTATACTCAAACATAGAAAATTCAATGGAACTTAGTGAGAAAAAAGAAATATTTATAAATAATAATAATATAATCAAATTGATAGATGAAAAAGTTTCTTTAGTTGGTGAAACATATGAGAAATAAAAAACTTAGTTCAATTATATTTATTATTT
>JBDMZA010000403.1:0-3493 GCA_039770155.1 Clostridiales bacterium | reverse complement strand
TTCGTCTGAAGTTCGCTTAAATCGTGCGAATTCATACTCGAGAATTTGAGTTTATTTTTTGGATATCCCTAAGTTATAAAATCAAATTCCTATTTTGTCATTTTAAATTATGAATAATGATACTTTAAATAACATATATAATCGTTGAATTTACGCAATAAATAACAAAAATGCATGAATGATTTTTATTGTTATATTTAATTGACGTTCTTCTTGTAAAATGTTATATTTTAATAAAGAACATTTGTTATTTATTATTATTTGAAGTTTTTTTGATGGAATTTTGAGTCATATATAAGGAATTAGTGGAGGTGAAATGATGCAAATTAAAAAAGAAGAAATTAAGGAAGCTATATTGAATGCTGGCGAAGATGAGTTTTTTGAAAAGGGATATGACAAAGCTAGTATACGATCCATTGTTATGAGAGCTCATACTACAATAGGCAACTTTTATAACTATTACAATAGTAAGGAAGCTTTATACAATGAACTTGTTTATGATATATATCATCAGATGTCTCATTTAATCAAACACCATAAATCTTTAGAAAGTATAGATCAGTTAAAAGAACTGGAAGAATTACGAATTGACGATTCTAAAGACTCAATTAAAGACATAGAAAAAATTTTAATGGAATCATCTAATAAGTCAAAGACTAAGAAAAGGTATAAGAAGAAGGTATTATGGATTCCAAAGAATCTTAAATTATGGCGCTTTATTCTAAAACAGTTGGTCAAAAAATATTTTCCTCCTATTGATCGACGATTTGTAATGCTCATGACAGCCACGGATACTACTCCTTATGCCCATGCACGTACTGACTTAGCGCAAATCCTTGAAGAACACTTTATTAAGCACATTGAAGACTATGCACCTAATTATGCTCATAAGGAACTAGGCTCAATCGTCGCTAATCAAGTAATTGAAGGATTGATTCAGATAGGTAGGCAAAACCTACCTACTAGCAAAGCACAAGAGTTAACTATAGAGCAATTTTTGTTTATTACAATTGGAACCATAGGCATTCTACAAGGAGGTTTACCTAATGGAAAATAATCAAATGATTAATATTAATGATCTTAATTATACCTATACTAAATCAGGTAAACATGCAATCAGAGGGATTAACTTTTCAATTTATAGAGGAGAAGTTTTTGGTTTTTTAGGTCCTAGTGGTGCTGGTAAAACAACAACTCAGCGATTGATTATTGGGTTGCTTAATGGATATCTAGGGCAGATTGAAATACTTGGTAGAGAGAGAAATATATGGAGCAAGGATTTTTTTGAACATATCGGTGTTGCTTTTGACTTTCCAAACCTTTATCTTAAATTAACTGGAAAGGAAAATTTGAAACTAATTAGTTCCTATTACTCAAAAAAGCCTGCTAATATTGATTCACTTTTTGATCAAGTTGGGTTACTTAAAGATATGAATCAACGTGTTGAGAATTATTCTAAGGGTATGAAAATGCGATTAAATTTCATTCGTTCAATAATGCATGAACCTGAGATTATGTTTTTTGATGAACCTACTTCTGGACTGGATCCTGTTAATGCCAAAATTATAAAGGATAAAATATTAGATATGAAATCAAAGGGCAAAACTATATTTTTAACTACACATAATATGAATGTTGCAGAGCAGCTCTGTGATCGGGTATCATTTATCAATGAAGGGGTTCTCTCTGCAACTGATAAACCTTCTAATCTTATGATTGAACATGGTAGTTCTTTTGTTGACCTTAAATATTTTGATGATAATATTGAAAAGAATGCCAAATTTTCTCTTGAAACTATTGGAAATGATGATGAATTCAAATACATTATCACAAACAAGAGAATTATTACAATTCATAGTGGTGAAGCTACCTTAGAGGATGTTTTTATTAAGTTTACAGGAAAGGAGTTAATCTAATGAAAAATAGACTTTTAATTGCACTTAAAGCTGATATTATATTCCAATATAAGCAAGGTTTTTATTTAGTTTATTTCATTATTAGTGTACTATATTTAATTATACTAAGCCAATTACCTCAATCAGTTGTTAAGTATATTTTGCCAATTATTTTGTATACAGACCCTTCAGTTCTTGGTTTGTTTTTCATTGGAGGCATTCTTCTTCTTGAAAAAGAACAAGGTATACTCTCATTGATTTACGTAACTCCACTAAGAATATGGGAATTTATAGTTAGTAAGCTCAGTGCTCTTTGTCTTATTTCACTTTTTGCAGTACTTTCTATTTCCTTGATTTCTTATCATGATACTACCAATTACTTTTTATTAATACTTGGTGTTATTCTAACATCTATACTATACACAACCTTTGGTTTCATTATTGCAACAAAGTCAAAGTCTGTTAATGATTTTTTTGTTCGAATGGTACCACAGATGATCGTGTTTATAGCACCTTGTATTGTGATGTTCTTCTATCCTGAATTTAAACTCCTAAATATTATTCCGAGTGTTGCTTCGATTAGACTTATTTGGGGAGCTTACCATGGTATGGGTTTACTCGAAGCTATTTTTTGCTTATTGTACTTATGTATCCTTATTGGATTTTTCATCAACTACACCTATAAAACCTTTCGTGATAATATGGTTATCGAAGGTTAGAATTGGAGGAATCTATGCTTAAACTTATTTATTTTAAAAGCGATTTGAAACAGTTATATCGAGAACCAATGATGGCTTTATTTTTTATGCTTCCTATTATAATGGCTCCATTATTTAAAGTTATTCTTCTTTTTGTATATCCTTTTTCTCAACGTTTTTTCATTTTTGAACTTGCACCATATAATGATTTTATTCTCTCCTTAGTTTTATTACTTGTTCCAGGTATGCTTGGCGTTGTCATGGGATTTATGCTTCTTGATGATAAGGATGGTAAAATAATTGAGCTACTCAGCATTACACCTCTTGGTCGTAGTGGATACATAATAATTCGACTAACATTCATTGCTATTGCAACAATGATCTATACGATTTATAGTTATTATGTAATGGAATTATCTCTTGTTACCTTACCAGCTATATTATTCATCGGTATGTTACTTTGTATTTATGCTACAATTATCGGTTTGATTTTCATAAACTTGGCAACAGACAAAGTTAAAGGTCTAACTTACGCGAAGGGACTTAATATTATGCTTATCTTTGTTTTTGCAGATCTTCTAAAAACACCATGGATTACATTTTTTGCACAATGTTTTCCAACCTATTGGGTTTATAAAATAATTGAAACACATGCTGCATCATATAGTTTATTCTTTGGTTTACTTGTCCATCTTTTATGGTTTATGATTATGTTAACGATTTCAAAGAAAAAACTATGATCAATTGAAATAATGATTAAAAATCTAGATTTAGATAAATTATATTTTTTCAAAAAATGATGGAAAAAACTACATTTGTCAGTGATAAAAATCAATGGATAATAACAGAACTTATATTATAATAATTGCTATTGGTATATATTTCTTATTACAAATATAT
>JBDMZA010000402.1:0-4630 GCA_039770155.1 Clostridiales bacterium | reverse complement strand
ATATAACTTTCTTTAGTAGATAATATTTCATTTAAAATATCTTTAATATTATATTTTTCAAATTCTTTGTCTTCTATTTTAAGTGTAACTATCTCAACATCATTTTTAATAGATTTTTCAAGAAATTCTGATAATTTATCGCTGTCTTTAACTTCATATAAATTATCTTCACAAATTTTTTCAAAATTCGAAAAACTTTTGCATTCTGGATATAAATCCGTCGGCCATGAATGTGTATAATCAATATTTTCATCATTTAAATTAAAAAATCTATATGAACTACCTTTATTAACTCTTGACGAAATCAATAGATTCCAAGGCATATCAATATGGACAAAGTTATCATTAATCTTAGCAAGATTCCACATATGTTCTTTTTCTCCAGATAATCCTGTCACTACCAAACAAGGAATGTCACAATAATTCATTGTTAAATAAGTCATAATAGTTGAATCATCATATTTATCTAATTCTTTAAACAAGTCTTTAACATTTTCATTATATAATTCATCATTCTTACCTTCTTTTCTTAAATCTTTTTTCTTTGGAATATCTTTTAAAATTTCTTTATATATCATACTTTCTTTATCTATATCATTATCAACATATTTTAAATCATCAGCTATTGTTTTTGATTTTTTCAATAAATCTTTACTCTTATTTCCAAGTTCTTTTTTCTTAATATTATATGTTATCAGTATTTTTGAATCTTCATTTTTTATATCTTTAACATTCATGTATAAGAATGGCATGTACAATTTTATATAATTTTTTATATTCTCGATATTATAATTTTCATCTGGTTTTTTTAAATTAATTTCTTTTGATTCAGACTTTTTAATAAGAGCATCTACAATTGTTATAAATAAGTCTTCTTCATTTTCAATATCCTTTTTTACTTCAGCTAGCTCATCCTTTACGCTTACATTAAAGTTACTATCTTGCATATTAAAATCTTTTTTTAAAGTCTCTTTAATACTTTCTCCAACATTTGATTTAATCTTTTTCGTTATCACTAAATTATACTTCATCCAGCCTTCATAATAGTCAACTGGTTCTATTTTTACAATATTATTTTCTTCGTTTATACTTATTTCTACTTCAACTTTCTCTTTGTTTTCATTCTCTATATATAAAGTTTTTTCATTTACAGTAATTTGATTAAGTTTTTTATTAAACTTTATATACCAACTATATTTTGGATAAATTATTTCATTATCATTTATTATTTCAGCTTTAAATGAACTATTATAAAAATGATTAATAGTAAAAGCAGTAGCACCTGTCACTACAATAACGCCAATTAAAATCGCCAATATTATACTAAGTTTCTTCAATTTAAAAACTCCTTATCAAAATTCAATATCTATTTTTTCCCATTTATTAAAATTCTTTTCAGAAATATAAATTGTATTATCATTGTATGCCATAACAACAGTATCATTAGTTTTAATGTAATAATCATTATGATACTCAGTCTTAGAAGTGTATTTCCAGTTTAAATCTAAGTTGTTACTTATTTTAAGAATTCCATCACTTGTTTTTACAATTAAAATATTTCCTTTAATGGAAGCAGATTTTGCATTTTCTTCTATCAATGTCCACGACTTACTAATATCTCCTTTTTTAAACATAATTGCATATTTACCTTCTTGAGAAAGATTCTTTTTCAAATAAATAATACAATCATCATTAATACCAAAACTTGCAGCATTCTCAGCAATTTTCTGCGGAGGACTCTCAATTTTATTATCTACTACAAATAGTTCTAAACTATAATTTAAAAATGTAATTCTATTTTCTATCATTTTACATGACCAAACATTTTTTGCTACCTCATGCCATTTAGCATTAACATTACCTTCTTTTACAAATAAAACTTTATCTTTATTTATATATGAAACTCTCTTATCAGTTACAAAAAAATTATTTGTCCCCTTTATTTTTAAAACATCATTTGCCAATTCAATCCATGGAGCTTCCCAACTACCCTCTTTAGCCAGTAGTTTGTAATTTTTATCTAATGCAACTATTCTATTTTTACTGATAATAAACTTTAATATATTATTTGATAATTGCTTATTTTCTTTATCAGTTCCATTTTCTCTATAAAAAAGTTCTCCATTTTCATTTAAATAAACAATATGTTTTTCAACAACACTTGTAGAAATAACTTTTTTATCTACTAAAATCATTTTATCTTTACTATCTTTATCCCTATAATATAAGTCACCATCTTTAAACAATATATATAAGTCATCTTCAAAATTAATATTTCTAATATCTTTACTATAGTTATTTCTATAAATTATATTTGAAAAATTATTCACATCATTTTTTTCATCATTTGGAATATCCAAGTCTATAACATTTTTATTAGACTCCTTTATATAATTATATTTCAAGCTATTATAATTTCTCAAATTTTTGCTCATAGTAAAAATTTTATCAGAAAAAACTATAGTACCTACTACCAATACTATAATAAGTACTATTTCAAAGAAAATAATACTTCCCAAAGCAAATTTAGAATTTGATTTAAATTTATTTTCTTTTTTAGTTTTCTTTACTTTTTTTATTTTTTTTTCTTTTTTTATTTTTTTTTCAATTTTTTGATTTAAATCCTGTTTTTCATTATTTGGCAAAGTAAAACTATTATTTGTATCTAAATTTTTAGGTTTACTTTTATTTTTATTTTCAAAAAATAAATTATGTTTTGCTGTTGTTTCCATAACATTTAAATTACTTATATCATCATCATCTGAAAGATTTAAATTATTAAACAAACTACTTTCAACATTTACATTATCACTTTCATTTTTTGTTTTTCTATCTCTTCTTGTTAATGTATTTTCATTTATATCTCTTCTTGTTAGAGTATTTTCATTATTTTCATTTCTAAATTCATATTTTCCAAAATTTATTTTACCTGTAGACTCATTTACTATAGAAATATCATTTTTTGTTTCTTCTTTTTGACCAAAATAATTTCTTCTATCAAAAATTCCTTTAGTATCATTACTACCAAATGTATTATCAGTAACCATTAAATCATCTTTATTTGGTGAATTTTCAACATTAATAGTATCATTATAATCTTTATCATTTATAATATCTGAAAAGTTAGCTCTCTTTGTTTTATTTGTCTTTTCAATATTTATATCAATTGTATTATTATCTTTTGATTTTTCTTTAATATCTGCTTTGGAATTCTTTTTTACATCCTCATTATTTAATTCAATATCTCTACTTATTTCCTCATTACTTTTGCTATCAATATTTTTTGATTTTGACTTCAGTAAGTCATTTTTATTAAGAAAACTTTCATGTTTCATTGTTGCATCAAACTCTTTTAAGTTATCTTTTGGTAAATCATGACTTATTGTTAAATTCATTTCATCTTCAAAATTAAATTCTATTTTATCTATTGTTTTGGAATAGTCTTCTTCAACTTCTATACTGGTTTCTCTAATTTCTGTACTAGTTTTTTCTATTTTATGTTCAGGTATTTCTGAGTCCATAACAATATCATTTAAAACCATCTCTTTACTATTATCAGATAATAAATTATAAACTTCATTCAAATCCAATAACATTTCATTTGCATCATTGTATCTATCATTTATATCAAATGCCATTGCTTTTAACAAAATACTTGAAAGATTAATATTTTCGTTTTCATTATCAATTTTTAATTCTTCTATCCTTTGACTAACAAAAATCTCTAGCATCATTTTAATGGAATCTGGTCTTTTAACAGGAATTATTGGTAATACTCCATTATTTAAAATCTTAAATAATAAAACTCCAAATAAATATATATCTGTTCTGTTATCATAACTATTTCCCTGACATAATTCTGGTGGAAACTTAAGTTCATATTCATTATTTGTTTTTTTCAACTTAAATACTTCATTATTCTTTAAAAATCCAAAGTCCCCTAATAAGAATTTATTATTTTCTCCTATAAAAATCTTTTTTAAATTTATATTTCTATGTAAAATATTTTTACTCTCAAGAGAAATTAAAACATTACACATATTTTTTCCCAAATCTAATAAATCTTCCAAAGTAATTTTTTTGTATTTTATGTATAACTCCAAATTAGTTAACAGTTTATATTTTAAAAATATATTAATAATAGTCTTATCTTCATTGTAACTAATTTCAAAGTCTTCATACTTTAAAATTGACTCCTCTTCACCTAAAGAATTTATATTATTAATATTATTTTCTAAATATTTTTTTATATCATTAAAATAGTTATTATAAAATTCATCATTTAAAGCATCTTCTCTTACAATTGATTTTTTAGATATATTATAAATTTTAAGGAATGATTCGGATTCACTTTTATCAATTACTTTATAAATAGACTTTTTATTGTTCTGTAAAATAATTTCTACTATCTTATTATCTTTCCAAACAACATTTCCAATTATCTCCATTATATTACTCCCCTAATTAAAATACTATTGTCTTTTCTATTCTTGATTCGCCCCTAGTATTACTTACTTATACAAACAATTAGTCAAATTAAATTAATTAACACATATAATTTTCACTTTAAAATGACAATTTATTCTTTGGATATCCTTTAAGTATTAGAAAAAATATATTCTAATTAATT
>JBDMZA010000401.1:0-2975 GCA_039770155.1 Clostridiales bacterium | reverse complement strand
TATACTATAAATATTTTTTTTATTTAACATGAATTCTCCTTTATTTACTAATATTTTCAAAAACTTTTTATTTAATATTGATTTTGGTGCAAAAAAGATTTTAATAAGTTATCTTAAAATTTAATTGGTTATTTATTACAAAAAATCGAATATTATATAAATATTACTTAGAATGTGTGTTTGCTTTATATTTTGAGTTTATAAATATATGTTGTTATCATATCTTCTGATTTTAAATTTAAATCTTCTTATTTTATTTATTCTATCCTATATTTCTATAATTACTTGCACGAAATGATTTAATATACTTTTAGTCACTATATCTATTATTCAAAATATATTCTGTTTTTCAGAATCTTGATGATGTTTTTTTACACCTAGTATATATTTTGATTCCTAAGCTATTTTTTATATGGTTTCCAAGCCTTATTATTTTATGGTTATTGCTTTAAATGTTCAAGTATATTATATATAAACAATAAAGTAGCGTTTTTGCCACCTATAAATTCCCATATATTTATCTTACTTAATTCTAGTTACTAACCTATTTTGATTTACAACAAAATATTCAGTGATGTAACCCTGTAATAGATTGGTTGGAAAATATTGGTGCGATAATTTGCTATTTTAGAGTATAAATAATTAAATTTTAGATGTTTTTATAGATATTAATCTTGCATTTTCACATCATAATCAATATTAAGTAAAAAAATCCAATTTAAATCAATTGAATGATTTATTGATTATATATCCAATAGTACCAACATACTCATAACCATGATTATTTATTTTACTATCCCTCATATCATCATCAACTTCATAAATGTGATCAACCTTATCTTTGTGATAAAGCATATATAGAGGAACAGAGTTTGGTACTTTGGTAGAATATATATAACATTCTATTCCAATATATTTATAACCCTTACTTATCCAATATTGTTTATCATTTTCAGTTGTAACATAAACATGATTGTATCCAACCCTATTTAGTTCATATAAAGGCACTGTATTGGGTATTTTTTTCATCGATACTTTTCCTATTGTTCCTTCATAAGTTGCTGTATTATTTCCTATATCTAGATCATCTACTGAATAAAGATGATCAAATATCTCGCTAATAAAATATCTTTTAAAAGTAACATAGTTATATTTTTTATCAGTGTTTTCTGCTGATACAATAGTTTTAGGTATTACGGATTGAAGAACTGTAGGGCTTACTGTGTTTTCAACTGTATTAGTGGTTTTTTTTTCAATATTTTCTGATGAAGTTGGTGTTGTTTGCTTATTATCTGTTTTCTTATTTTTTGCATTTGAACTATAAGTTGGTTTTAAAGTTTCCTTAAACTGAGAGTAATTATTAGATTTATTAGAATTAGGTGAATTGCTATAAATAAAATATACTATACATAAAATAATAACAAATATTGGTATCAGGGCTAATTTTAATTTGTTTTTTTTATTTAATTTTACATTTATATTTTTTGGTGAAGAGACACTAAATATATCAAGTGTTTTTTGTTCTGTATCATCATTTGTTAGAGTATCATTAATTGTATTTACATCATTTAAATTCATATAGTTAGAATTATGAGGATTTATTATTGATGAACTATCAATATCTCTTATCATTTCTTCAGCAGTTTGATATCTTTCATCAGGTTCAAATGAACATGACTTCAAAATAATTTTTATTAGATTTTCACTTCCATCAAGAGGATTAGGAAATGCTTTTCCAGAAAATCTTATTTTATGTGCATTTATAACGTCATTTTCATTAAAAGTTTTTGGATATTGAGGCATAAACGGAAATCTGCCTTTATTTAGCAATTTATACAAAATTATTCCTAATGAATATAGGTCAACATTTTTAGTATAATTAGATCCCTTTAAAATTTCAGGTGGCATATAACTATAAGTACCAACTTTGGTTTTATTTATTGAGTAATCATTAACATTTTTAGATACACTAAAATCTCCAATTTTAAATACACCATCTTTAACAAATATATTATCTTCTTTTATGTCTCTATGAATAATTCCTTTATCATGACAAACTTTTATTCCATTTAAAATATCAAGAGCAAATTTTATAATATCAGTTTCATTTAATTTTTTTGACTTTAAATAACTTCTAAAGGTTTTTAGATATTCCATTCTCAAGAATATAAACCATTTATTTTCAGCTTGGATTTTTTTCACCATATGATCTTCATAACTTACTATATTTGTATATCCTCTTAAACTATAATAATGTTCTACTTCCAATAATATGTTTTGAACAATGTTTTCAAAATATTCATAAGTTTGTTCTTTTGTAAGGTTATCTGTTGATCTTAATAATGTATCATATTGTTCATCAGATGGAATTGATATAAACTTAACTGCTGAAAAAAATTCTTTTCCATATTCTAGTTTTTTAACTTTATAAACTTTTCCAATACTACCTGTTCCAATGTGTTTGTTTATAAACCAATTTCCCCATAAAGGATCATAATTATAAATAATATCTGAGGTTTTCATCTTTTTCTCCTATAAAAATATGTTTAATATTAAATAATAAAATCTAATGTATTTAAGAAAATATTTCTAATTAAAATTATATTAATATTATAATCTATTATTTGTGTTAAATAAATACTATAATAAAAAAACATAATTTAAATTCTGTATCATATACAAACATATCATAATAAATGACATGTATGAATAAAAGAATACTAATATATGACACAAATTCTTTGAGAATTCAAAATTATCCATAAATATCTATTTATATCTAAGGGATATCCAAAAAATAATTATGACTTTAAAAATAAAATGACAATGTATTCTTTTAGGTGCTCCTTCTAGGAAATAATTAACTAAATTTATAAAATAGCAATGTTTTTATTGAAAATAATAATTTATGTGTTAATATTTAAGTGTAGAAAATTTGCAACTTAAAGATATTATTTTAATTTATTTAACATTAT
>JBDMZA010000400.1:0-3329 GCA_039770155.1 Clostridiales bacterium | reverse complement strand
AATTTTATTTTTTATTATACCATTTATTGGAGGAGTAACTTCTGGAATATCTATAAGTTTTGTATCTATGACATTTCCAATTTTAATTCCTATGGGAATACAAGATAATATATGGTATTGTGCATTAGCTTTTGTATCTGGGTTTATTGGTGTTATGATTACACCTCTTCATTTATGTGGAGTGTTGACTGCTGAGTATTTTAAAATAGGTTTTGGGGAATTATTGCTTAAAATATTATATTCAGAAATTATAATATTTGTACTTGTATCTGTTTTGTTTTATTTAACATGAAACCTTAGGATAGCCTAAAAAAATAATATCCGATTCTTGTCGCCTGAAATTCGCTTGAATCGTACGAATTCATTCTCGAGAATACGAATCTATTTTTTGCCTATCCCTTAGGCAGAATCAAAAAATAAACTAGTTAACCTTTTTTGATTCTGCTTATGATTTTGCTATAAAAAAATATTGGGCAAAAATATGTTTTTAACGTACTTTATTTAAGAAATCTTTAACTCTTTTATTCGTGTTATCTTCAAAGAAAGATTTTGGATCTGTGTCCACAATAATTTTCCCATCATCCATAAAAATTATTCTTGTACCTACGTCTTTTGCAAAACTCATTTCGTGAGTAACAACTACCATTGTCATACCATCTTTTGCCAGCTGTCTCATAACATCTAAAACTTCACCAACCATTTCAGGATCAAGAGCTGAAGTGGGTTCATCAAATAGCATAACATCTGGTTCCATTGCTAGTGATCTTATGATGGCTATTCTTTGCTTTTGACCACCGGATAGTTGAGATGGATAAGAATCTTTCCTATCTTCAAGTCCTACTTTTTTTAATAATTCTGTAGCTTTTTTATTTGCTGCAGTTTCTTCTAATTTTAAAGATTTTAAAGGTGAGAGAATTATATTATCAATTACTTTTAGATGTGGAAAAAGGTTAAAATGTTGAAAAACCATACCCATCTTTTGTCGATGTTTGTTTATATTAGCACTTTTATCTGAAATATTAATATCCTCAAATATTATTTTGCCTGATGAAGGTTGTTCAAGAAGATTTAAACATCTTAAAAGAGTACTTTTACCTGAACCAGATGGACCTATTACTACAACAATTTCGCCTTTTTTTATCTTAATATTTATATTGTTTAAAACAGTTACATCATAAAATTTTTTGATTAAATCATTTACCTCGATTATAGTTTTATCTTTTATCACTTTCTCTCATTCTCCCTTCAAAACGATTTAAAAGTTTTGACATTAACATAACTATTAATAGATATGTTATAGCTACAACGATAAGTGGTGTAAATGCATCATATGTACGGCTTCTTATTATGTCGCCACCTTTGGTAAGATCTTCTATGGCAATATACCCTGCAACTGCTGTTTCTTTTAATAATGAAATAGATTCATTACCAAGTGCTGGAAGTATATTTTTGATTGCCTGTGGTAATATAATAAATCTCATTGTTTGACCATATGTTAATCCTAAAGAACGACCAGCCTCCATTTGCCCAGGATCTATTCCATTAATTCCTGCACGAACAATTTCTGCAACATATGCTCCACTATTAATACCAAAAGCAATAATTGCTACTAAAAGTTTTGGTACATCTACACTTGAAAAAATGATAAAATAAAATATCATTAATTGAAGAACAATAGGAGTACCTCTAATTATTGTCAAATAAAGATTGCAAAATTTATTTAATATCTTTAAAGTTAATGAATTCTTATTTTGTTCGGTAAGTGTTTTTATTATAGCAATTATAAGACCAATAATTATTCCGATTAAAATTGAGAAAATTGTAATTAACAATGTGTTTTTTAGTCCATTTAGTATATAGAGATATCTGTCTTCTTTTACAAAATTTAAATAAAAGTTATCTTTAATGTTATTAATAAAATCCATAAGCCACTCCATAAAAATTATTAGATTAGGTATAATCAAAAATTTCATAAGACAATTTTTTTCTGAAAATATCGATGGTTTAACGAATTTTCAAAAAAAGTTGTCTAGTTTATTTTTTGGATATCCCTTAGGTATTATTTTTTAGATTTTCATTATTCTGTTTCTATATATTTATCAATTATTTTATCCAACTCTCCATTATCTTTTAAAGTTGTTAAAACTTTATCAATTGTTTTTTTTAGAGAAGTATTATCTTTTTTAATTCCTATTGCATAGTTATCAGAAACTAATGTTTCATCTAGTATTTGCAAGTCTGAATTCTTTGAAACAAATATTTTTGCTGGAAAGTTATCCATAATTACTGAATCTAATTTGTTTTGGTTAAGAGCTTCTATTGCATCAGTTGTTTTGGTATATCTTTCTATAGTTGTATTTTCAATTTTTGATGCTTCTTCATCACCTATTGTTCCTTGCTGTACTCCTAATTTTTTTTCAACTAGATTTGACTTTGATTTGATTGAACTGTCATTTTTGACAATGATAACTTGAGAAGCATTGAAATACTCAACAGAAAAATCAATACTTTTTTTTCTATCTTCATTAACTGAAAGTCCAGCAGCTATGAAATCTACTTTTCCTTTAGAAACTGCTGCTAGAAGTGATCCGAATTCCATTTCCTGAATATCTAATTCAACATCTAGTTCTTCGGCTATCTTTTGGGCAATATCAATATCTATACCAGTTATTTTTCCATTTTCTCTAAATTCAAATGGTTCAAATGTTGCTTCAGTAGCCATTGTTAATTTACCTTTTTTCTTTATACTTTCGACTGTATTATCATTTTCAGAGCAAGATGTGAGCATAATTGAAATCAAAAAAAATAATAACATTTTTAAGATTAGTTTTTTCATAAATTGTTCTCCTATTTTATCAAATTTCTGTTTTATTTATAATAAAACAGAAACATTATAACCTATTTTAATATTTATTACAAGAATAGGTTATATAGCTTATATAGAAATGGAGGATTGAGAAATCAAAATTTTATTGATACTTATTTTCAAGATATAGTTGAAAAAACTTTAGACTAAAAAAACTTGTGGCGACATAGTCGCCATTCAAATTGTGAAATTAGTAATACATTATTTGGAATAGGATTAAAAAATTTTTCCTGATTGACTTTGTCACTCTAACTTCTATAAATATGTTATAATATAGGTAAAAGTAAGAAAGGATAAAAATTGGATATAATAAATAATCCACATGATAAATTTTTAAAAAAGACATTTTTTTAGATATATAATGTTTGTAAAGCCAGATATAGATATAAAAGATGTATATAATGCAATTAAGAGTGTTTCACATGAAAGGGGTGAGTTTGTTATGACAATTGCAGAAAAACTT
>JBDMZA010000399.1:0-3250 GCA_039770155.1 Clostridiales bacterium | reverse complement strand
CACCTTTTGTTGTACTTGAAAGTTTTAATTTTTCATCCTGATAAGTAATATCAATTTTTCCCGAACCCAAATACAAATCAACTCCGTTTTGCATAACATTGACTAATTCTTCCATAGTTTCATATGTCCCATTCGCAATACTTACAGTTTTGGGGCTATCTTCATCAAATGTAATTGAAAATTGATCATTTGTACCATCTATTGTAATTGGTAATGTTATGTCAGTTGTTCCTGTTATAGTAGATTTTTTTGCTCCTATAGATTCATCTCCAGCATTAAATATATCTCCTCCCAGAACATTAACATTCATATTATCACCAATTCCAATTTCATATCTTATCTTCTCTGTATTTAAAACATCATTTATAAATTCACCATCTTCATTTAATAAAGGTGTATTTGTCCCAAATCCAGAAAAAATATACCTTCCAGCATATGTTGTATTACCAATATTTATTAACTGTGTTCTGAGTTGTTTTATTTCATCATTTATTTTAAGTAAATCACCATCTACAATATGTTCACTTGCTGCTTCTACAGATAGTTCTCTTACTCTTTGCATTACATCCCCCACATTACCAAGAGCAATCTCGGTTGTTTCAAGCCAGGAATTAGCATCCTCTACATTTCTTTTGTACTGTTCAACTTCTGCCATATCAGTTCTAAATTTTAGTGATCTTGCTGCAACAACCGGATCATCAGAAGGCAACTCTATTTTCTTACCATTTGCAATCATGTATTGATATTTTTGCATTTTGGTTAAATTCTTAGAAATATAACCTGACATATTATTTACAAGCATAGTATTAGTTATTCGCATACCCATAATCTTACACTCCTGTTCTATTTATCAAGGTATCGTACAGCTCTGACATAGTTGATATCATTTTAGCAGATGCATTATATGTATGCTGAAACTTAACTAAATTTGACATTTCTTCATCAATTGATACTCCTGAATTAGATAATCTTCTGTTACTTATTTGTTTTACTATATTATCCTGATTTTCAGTAATTCTATTTGCCTGTTGTGTGTCTATTCCCATTGTACTTATCAAAGACTTTAAAAAATCTTCTGAAGCACCTTCGGCAAAAAGTTCCTTATTATGTCTTGCACTTAATATGTCATTTAAAATATTCATATTTCCATTTTCCGCTGGTTTATCAGAAACTGATATATTATCATAGGAATCAAATAGATCTTGAGATATAGCAAAATTTCTTGCAGTTATATTATTATACCTTTCATATATTGCTTCAATTCTTTCATTTACAAGAGTTGCTGGATCATTCTCAACATCACCTGCTCCATCTAAAAAATCTTCCGTAGTAATATTATTGCCATCAGCATCCATATGAGTGAAAAATCTTATTCCTGAAGGTTGATCATCTTCACTTGAATTTCTCTTATATCCATCGACATGACCTACTCCATCTTCATTTATCTGTATTGTCCCATCATTATTTTGATCTACATATCCTTCATTTAAATTCATAGAAAAAGTTCTAACAAATTTATTTAGTTTACTTATGTAAAATGGTATTCCTTTATAATTTGGGCTGTCATTTTTAGCTTCATTTCCATCTCTTGAATCTAAATAACCCTTTATTTCTCCACCCCTAATTTCAATACTATTTCCATCTGACCAACTTATTTCATATAGACCTGATGTATCTTCTTCATTTAATTTTTCCTGTCTAATATCCATGCTTAGCTCAGTTACTTCAAAATTATCTACCAAAGGCTTTCCACTAATAGTCAACATAAATTCTTTCTTTAGAACTCCACTTGAACTATTTTGTATTAACTCTTTTGCTTCGACATTTATTAATTTCGCTACTTTATCTACTAAAGAAACTCTTCTATCTCTTAAATCATTTGCCGAATGCCCACTTAATTCCTGATTAAATATTTGTTTATTAACTTCTGCTAATTGTTTTGCTAATGAATTTACTTCTTCTACCTTTGCCTTTATATTGTGGTTTATATCTTCTTGAATTTTTTCCAGATGTGCTGCAGTAGTATTAAAATATTTTGTAAGAGTAACACTTTTTTGCCTTACAATAGCTCTTACAGAATCGCTTGAAGGATCTTTTGCCAATTCTTGCAGGCCTTCATAGAAATCATTCATTGTAGTATTAAATCCACTGTCTGATGGTTCATTAAATACAACTTCTATATCAGCTAATACAAGACTTTTTGCTTGCCACTCACCTTGAGTTATTTCTTCACTCCAGAATTTAAAATCTAAATAATCATCTCTTATACGTTCAATTGTTATTATTTCTGTACCTGTTCCTACTATTCCTGCACCGGTGTGATTAGAAGAAGTTTTTCCTGCTTCTTGTATAGATTGTTGCCTTGAATATCCTTCAGTACTGGCATTACTTAAATTATGACTTACAATACTTAAATTTTTCTGTGCTGCTCTTAAACCCGAGGATGCTTGTGATAATCCAAAAAATGCATCTATTGCCATCTCAACTCACCTCTTGTACTTTAATTTCCTATTTTAGTCAGTATAGTTTCTATCATTTCGTCAATTACGTTAATTAGTCTTGATGAGGCACTATAAGCATATTTATATCTGATCATATTTGACATTTCTTCATCCATAGAAACATCTGTTATGGATTTTCTAAAATCATTTGCAGATTTTGTTAGGTCACTTTGATTTTCATATACTCTTGATATTTCTGCTGCTTCCGTTCCAACAGTCAATACTATTGCCTGATAAAAATCATCAACACTTAAACTACCCGATTTATCACCTAATATTTTACTATTTCTAATATTCGCTATACTAAAAGCTACATTGTTATCCCCATTTTTGTCTGTATAAGATGCAACAATATTATTTAAACTTGTAAATGAAGGATTCGTTTGGATATTTCCTATTTGTAAAGGTAAAGAATCATCAATAGCAGTGAAAAAATCTTTCCCCTCTCCTTCGTCTAAGGTTTTACCAGAAGAATGTAATTTATTAATTTCTCTAAACATTACATTAACAAGGGCATTTAATCGTTTTTTTACATCTGCTATGATATTGCCTGTATTCTCATAATCATCTATTTTATCATTCATTTCATCATTTATATCATAATTTATTGACATTAACATTTCACTAAAATCATCTGCCTCAATATCGTAAAAACTGCCACCTGTTTCTCCTGTTATTATTTGCCAGCCTATTGTTTCAGCGCCAAAACCACTTTCTTTATAATCTGAATTTGACACAACAGAAAATTT
>JBDMZA010000398.1:0-4130 GCA_039770155.1 Clostridiales bacterium | reverse complement strand
CCACATATACGATGATATCTAAAATTTCTTTGGCTGAGTATTACAATTGGACAAAACTTGTATTGGATGAAGCACAAGCTATAAAAAATTCATGTACAAAACAGACACGAACTGTAAAAAAGATAAAATCAGATTTTAGAATTGCTATGACAGGAACTCCAATTGAAAATAAATTATCTGATTTATGGTCTCTATTTGATTTTTTAAATAAAGGTCTTCTTGGTACATCAGGTGAGTTTAAGAATTTTGCAAAATCTTTAGCGACAGATAATAGGGGTTATTATAAATTAAAAAGTATTGTAAGTCCTTTTATTTTGAGACGTTTAAAGACTGATAAAAATATAATAACAGATTTACCTGATAAAATAGAAATGAAAACTTATACTGAATTGAGTAAAAAACAAATTGTACTATATGAAGATTTAGTTAATGAATTAAAAGTAAAATTAGATTCAGTTGAGGAAGGTATAGAGAAAAAAGGTCTTGTATTATCATCTATTATGAAATTTAAGCAGATTTGTAATCATGTAGATCAATTTTTAGGACAATATAATTATAAAGAAATGGAAAGTGGAAAATTCCAAAGATTAAGAGAAATTTGTGAAATAATATATGAAAAAAGAGAAAGAGTTTTAATTTTTACCCAGTTCAAAGAGATTATTGAACCTATAGCTCAGTTTCTTGAAGGAATTTTTAAACATAAAGGTCTGATTTTACATGGCTCAACTTCTATTAAAAAAAGAAAAGAAATTGTTGAAAGTTTTCAAAGTGATGAATACATACCTTTTTTAGTATTATCTATCAAAGCTGGTGGAGTTGGATTAAATTTAACTAAGGCAAGTCATGTGATTCATTTTGACAGATGGTGGAATCCAGCTGTCGAAAATCAAGCTACGGATAGAGCTTTTAGAATAGGACAGAAAAATAATGTAGTTGTCCATAAATTTATTACTAAAAATTCTATAGAAGAAAAAATTGATTTAATGATATCAGAAAAGATAAAACTTTCAAATGATATTATACCTGATGTTAAAGAAAATTGGATAACGGAGCTTGATAATAAAAAATTAATTGATTTGTTTAGTTTATCATAGAAACTGATTAGGAGAACCTAAAAAATAATACAAAATTCTTTTCGTCTGAAGTTTGCTTAAATCGTGCGAATTCATACTCGAGAATTAGAATTTATTTTTTGAATATCCATAAACAAATTGTAAATTTAATATAAAGGGTTGATTAAATGGCATACTTTCAATTCCCAGAATATGTACCTGTAGCTAAAAGAAGGGAAAACGCTTTAAAAAAATTAGAAAAATTAAGAAAGAAAAATAAGAATATCTCTCCAATAGAAGTTAAAGGAAGAAAAATTGCAAATACCTGGTGGGGAATAGAGTGGAATTTAAATTTAGAAAAGTATTCTGACTATTCAAACAGGATTGGAAGAGGTAGGAGCATTGTAAGAAATAGAGCTGTTATCGATTTGCAAATTTCAGAAGGTGAAATTAAATCTAAAGTAGTAGGTTCAGGATCAAGAGCTTATACAGTTACAATTAGTATTGATCCTTTGAAAGAAGATGTATTTGATAAATTAAAAAAAGAGTCAATGGGAAAAATTGATTCACTGCAAGAATTAATTGAAGGTAAATTTCCAGAAGAAATGAAGTCTATATTTAGTTCGAAAACTGGAGGACTTTTTCCAAAACCTGAAGAAATAAGTTTGGACTGTACTTGTCCAGATTATGCAAACATGTGCAAACATGTAGCAGCAACACTTTATGGAGTTAGTGTAAGATTAGATGATGATCCTAAGTTGTTTTTTGTATTGAGAAAAATAGATATAGAGGAACTTATAGTTAAGACAATAGATAAAAAATCAAAAGAATTAATTGATAAAAAGACTGAAAAAACCTCAAGAATAATTGAGGATAGTGATTTAGGTGAATTATTTAAAATTGATTTAAATTAGACTTAAAAATTAGTGTAGAGCATAATTAAAAAATAAATCAGGGATATCCAAAAAAATAAACTCTAATTCTCGAGAATTAGAGTTTATTTTTTGATTATGCCTTATATATTGAATATACCAACTGATTCCATTAATTGAAAAGCTGTTTTCTTTAATTTATCAGATTGTTTATTAACATTTTGAGCTTGCTTTAATATATCAGTTACACTCTTAGAAATTTCCGTAGTTCCTACAGCATTTTGATTATTTGAAGTACTGACTTCTGAAATACCCTTTACCATATGTTGTAAGCTATCTACGAGTTTATCAGCAGAGTCTTTGAAATCAACTGTGTTTTCACGTAATTGATCTCTTTTTTGGTTAACATTACTAAACATTGAAGATGTTGATGTTTCTATTTCTTCAGTTAAAACATTCATTTCTTCAGTTGCTGCTGCTGTTTCTTCCATACATGCAGATAACTCTTCTGTCGTTATAGATATATTATCAAGATTTGTCTGTAAATCTTCAATATATTGTTTAGTTTCATTAGAACTTTGATAAACTGAAACAGCTTCTTCATTTATTTTAGTTATAACAGATGATAGAGCAGAAACAGTGTTTTGTAGATGTTTTTTTATAAGTGTAAATTCAAAGATATCTTTTTTAGTTGAGGGTCTGAAATTTAGTTTTAAATTGCCCTTAGCCATTTCAGTTAAATAATTTATAATTTCCTTGATAGGATTCACAATTCTATTTGATAAGAATCTATAAACCATAACTATTGCAAAACTTATAATTATTCCTATGGTTAATAGAATGTATAGTATAAATTTAGCATTATTCTTTGCCATAGTATTTTCTTGTTTTTCAACAGCTGCTTCTATATCATCAGTATAAACTCCTGTACCTATAATCCAATTCCAACTCTTAAATTCCTTAACATAAGAAAGTTTAGGTTGATCCTCTGTTAAACCATTTTTAGTTGGTTTAGGCCAAATATAGTCAACATAACCATTTCCAGATTCGTTACAAATATTTACAAATTCTTGAAACAGATTTTGATTTTCATCACCTACAACATTATATTTAGCATTATCCAGTACTTTACCATTAAGTTCAGGAGAAGTTGGATGCATTATCATTTTGGGATATGGTTTTGATTTATCATTTATCCAAAAATATCCTACACCACCATCATATCTCATTTTCTTAATTTCTTCCATACTTTTTTTCTTAGCATTTTTAATTGCATCATCAACATAAACGCCTGTACCTATTATCCAATCCCATTCATCAAAAAGTTTAGCATATGATAATTTGGGTTCTTCCTTTGACGAACCATCATCTTGAGTTTTTGCCCAAAGGTAATGAACATATGCTTCACCATCTTTTGCACAGAGTTCTTCAAAAACTTCATTTATATTTCTGTTTGTTCCGACTTCAACATTAAACTGATCACCTGATAAATATTTGCCTTCTAGAGCAGGTACAGTAGGATTTAATAACATTTTAGGATTTGGTTTTGATCTGTCTGTTATAAATACATATTCTTTATTATTACCAAATCTTATAGCTCTTATCGATTCCAGTGCATTTTTTTGAGCTTCTTCCATAGTTATTTTACCGTTGTAAGCTTCTTTATATTGAGTTTGAGCAATGTTTTCAGCAACCTCGATAATTTTTTCTAGTTCGGTACCATATTCTGAAATTAAACCATCTTTTGTTGTAGCCGCTGCATAGTTTTTTTCAATTGTTGAGTATGCCATATCAAGATAATTTACAAGATGCTTTTTTTCAGCATTAAGATCATAATCTCTAAAATCTGAATTTAATTTTTTAGTATTTGAGTTGTTGATGAAAACTATAATAATTGACAAGATAATTGCTGAAATCATGCAAAGACCTAAAATGCCAAGAATCATTGTTTTTTTGATTGACATAAAAAGTACCTCCTAAAAAATAAATAATTTGAATTTTTTATCAGAAGTAAAAAAAATATCTATAAACATTAAAAAAAAATCTAAAATAATTATGAAAATTTGATTGATTGAAAATTATGAATAAAAAAAGACTTGATTGATATTAATACAAGATATCAATATCATATGTGAACAAAAACATACATAAATACTTAAGATATAAGTAAATATATTTCTATTATAATCCATAATATAAAAAAAAT
>JBDMZA010000397.1:0-5967 GCA_039770155.1 Clostridiales bacterium | reverse complement strand
ATCAGCATTTTCTAAGTTTCCTATTTTTACAGGACTAGCAAAATTTATACTAAGATAAATTTTTATACCAAAACACCTAAAGACATTTGCCAATTTATTTATTTTATATAAATATTTTTCGGTTATAAAGTAATTCTCTTCTCCTCTTACATTGACATTATTTAGTGTAATGCTGTTTATTCCTATAGAAGAAAGAAGTCTTGCATAGTATAATATTCTTTCATTTGGTTCTGCAATATCATTACAAAAAAATATAGAATTACCTGAATATCCTCTTTCGATTGTTCCGTCAATATTATCCCAATGATTAAGCATTCTTAATTTAATAGAACTATTTTCTACAATTGATAAATTATTTATATTCAATTCCATTTGAATTAGCCTTAAAAAATGGTATGTGCCATAAAGTATTCCTATATCTTTATTGGCAGAAATTAGAATGAATTTTTTATTATTGTACATAATTGTTTTAATTAAGTACCCATCATTTTTTACCATGTCTTTATCAAAAAGAATGTCTGTATAAGATATACATAAATCTGAAAATTTACCGATTATAATGCCGCTTGAATCATTTATATCAGTATGTACAATAGGTTTTTGGTTAAGCATTTTATCAAGTCCTGTTATAAGTTCTTCTAATGCGGTATTTAATATTTTAAAATTTCCTTTTTTAATTAGATTAAATGAGAAGTTTTCATAATCTTTTATTAAATCTTTATTATTAATTTTTCTATAATTTAACCAACATTTATCAAAGTCATCATTTATTATATTTGTATACATATTTATGTCCCTTCCATCATTAATTTTTAAAAATATTTAAGTCAATTTCATCAGCCATTTTTTTATAGCCTCTTTCATTAAGATGCAAATGATCTCCACAATCATAGTTTTTTGAAAGATTTTTTTTATTTTCTGGATCACATATACATGTTTCTAAATCAATTACAAAATCAAATTTTTCGGAAGTTCTAATCCATGTATTTACTTTTTCTCTGACATATTGATGGATATCGTTATCATACTGAGATCCACCAAAAGGTAAAACAGGAATACCAAATACAAAAATATTTTTTCTATGAGCCATATCTATAATATTCATGTAAGCCTCTATTAAATCATTTACAATGTGTTTGCTGATACTTTCACCAATATCATTTACTCCTGCAAGTATAATTAACCATTTTACTTTATTTTCATTTAATATATCCCTTTCCAACCGTTCAAGTAAAGTTGGACCAAGCCCACCATGTAAAATAGAATTTCCTCCTATTCCAAGATTTAAAACTGAAATGTCTGATGTAGTAATATTTTTTTGTAGACGCGTTGAAAGATTATCTGGCCATCTATTATTTTTATCTGTTGTTGAACCTCTTCCATCAGTTATTGAATCACCAATAACTGCAATTGCATTATTTGATTCATTAGATAAAACATATAATCCCTTTAAGAAAAACCATTGGATTACTTTTTTCGATGAAGTCATTTCTAAAGTTGATGTATCGTTTCCAGTTTTAATATATGAAGTTGTTCTTGAACCTGGATGTCCTGTTATATTAATTGGAACTTCCTTTAAATTAATAGTTATTGCAAGATTTGAAGTAGCTGGTAATTCATATTCAATAGAATCTGATATGACTTCTTCACCTGATAAAATTTCAACTGAGTAATTACCATTAAAACTAAGTAACTGGCTTGTTTCTTGTCTAATAGAATCTTTCCCATTTGATAAGGCTATACTTATAGAGTTTATGCAAAGTTTAGTTTGTCCATATTCATTTGAAATTTTCAGTCTCAACTTTTTTCCCATAATTGATGTATGTATAATTTGCCTTAATAATTTATTATTTAAATCAGGAACTTCAATCAAATTATCTTTTTCAACTTTTTGGAGTGCACAGACCCATGTTCCTATCCAATTATTTTGATTATTTTTAAAATATGTTTTCATAATTAAATTATTACATAAAACATAAAATAATTATGAAATTTTATATTTTTTTTCATAATTAATTTTTTTGTTTTTATGTTGTTTCTCCTCTCTTATTATTCAGATATTAGGCATATAAATTAATATAGGAACTTGCACAACTGCAAGTTCCTTATAATAATTAATAAAATTTAAAAAATTTATTTGATGTATTTTTCATACAACTCTTTACGTTCATCAATAATAGCCTGACCACCTGATTTTAAATAATCATCTAATCCCTTATCAAAAATAGAGTCGAATTTATCAGGTTTAGCAATAATAGCATTTGGAAGTAGTGTCTCACGCTTTTCTATAAGCGCTGGTCCTTGACCTTCTTCGGATTTAACTGGACCAACCGATACTCGTTTACCTACGTAAGCATCATTGCTTGCTATTTCATATGCTTTTTCAATTAATCTTGGATCAATACCAGCATAGCCATTAGCAATTGATTTTAATGTTAAATCTTCATCACCAAGATCTAAACCATTAATAGTTATGGTATAGTCAATATTGCTTGGAGAATTCATTATCTTATCTCCTTTTCCAGCTATAGTCTTTACTGAACCATCATCAAGTTTTTCATGAGTAACTCCTTCTTCTCCAATCTGAAGAAACATCCGGTTTTCAAGTTTTGAAATCCAATCAATATAAAGCAAAGAAGCAATTGGCTCATCGTTTGTTGAAGGAAAGAATATTTTACGGTCTATAGGAGGACTGAGATACTTTTTGTACTCACCTTTATCATTTTTGAAAGTATCAACTGCTATAAATGCTGCATCTTCACCAACTAACTTCTTCAAATTAGCACTGAAACTGTTTTCACCGTCACGATATGGATAATCCCAATTATGAATGAAGGCGCCTACATAACCAGATTTTATTGAATTGTCTTCAGTTTTGTCTCCTGCTTTATAAAGTGGGAAATCTTTCCATATTAATCCTTCGTTGTACCATTCATTAAGTTTTTTAGTACCATCCTTAAAGCCTGACCACAACATTCTTCTATCATCAAAACCATTAATCCACATATCCTTATCTGAATAATCACTAGGTACAAAGGAATTTAACAATGTATCAGCACGCCAACCTGGATCATAACTCAAAGAAAAAGGAATCATCTTACTTGAATTTGAACCAAGCAGTTTGGAAGAATTATCCTTAAATGCTTTCAACATATCTTCAAATTCATCAATGTTTGTAGGTTCATCAATATTTAGTTTTTTCAACCAATCTTCACGAACAAAAGTATTTATACGTTTGTTTTGAAATAATTTGGATTCAAGTGCCCAGAGTATATCATTTTCAGGATCTTGATCCCAATATATGTTATCTTCTCCAAGTAAATCCCACATATTGGTCAATGAGTCTTTGTTTTCATCCAAATATTGGTTTAAATCAAGAACTCCACCCATGTTAGCATAGGTTAGTATAGTTGGGTAATCGTAAGTTACGCAAATATCTGGTGCTTTACCTGCAGCAAGTAGGTTGTTCATTTGTTCAACTTCAGTCCAGCGAGGAACTTTAACAAATTCAACCTTGATATTATGATCACGAAGCATTCCATCTTTTATATAGTCGGTGTAAAAATTATCATCCGACTTAGAGCCACCATCATTACCACGATCAAATACTTCAACAGTAATAGATTTTGTTTCAACAAATTTACCATCAACAATTTTTGAATTTTTTGAATTTGATGACTTATCATTTTTTGAGTCATCTGAACAACCTGCAAATAGTGTAGCCACTATAAGAAAAACTAATAGACTAGAAATTATCTTTTTCATTATTAATCCTCCTAAGGGATAGCTAAAAATAAATCCAAATTTTCGTGAATGAACTCCTTTATTTCAAGGTAAATTCAGGCGAAAAGAGTTGGGTATTACTTTTTAGTCTATCCTAATTTTATTTTTAGATGTATTACATCTAAGGAATATCTAAAAATTACCCCATTATTCTTGAGTATAAACTAGGTATTATTTTTTAGATTCTCCTAAAATTCTAATTAAGACAGTTAAAAAAAGAGAACTTATACAAAAATGAGTAATCCAAAGTTTTTTAACCCTTTTCTGCACCTAAAGTCACACCATGAATGAAGTATTTTTGTAGCCATGGATAAATAAATAGTATTGGTATAGTAGCGAACATAACAGTAGCTGCTTTGAGAGTTTCAGATACTCCAGGAGGGATAGGATCACCTGGATTAATTGTTTCAATTTGAGTAACGCTGTTGATGATATTATAGAGTAGTAATTGTATAGGATAAAATTTTTCGTTTCCACTCATATACATCAAAGCATCAGAAAAACCATTCCAGCGTCCAACTGCATAAAAAAGTGCTAGAGTAGCAATAACAGGAGTAGATAGTGGTAGATAGATACTGATAAGTATACGAATAGGTCCAGCACCGTCTATCTCTGCAGATTCACGTATACTTTCAGGTATATTTTGCATAAAACTTCGCATGATGATCATGTAAAATACACTTAATGAAGCAGGCATTATCAATACTAATGGATTGTTGATCAAATTTAAATCATTGAACAGCAAATAGTTAGGAATTATACCAGCATTGAAATACATAGTGAAAATTATAAAAAGGTTAATAAAACGACGTCCTTTAAGTTTTTCGTATGTGAGTGGATATGCACATATAGCTGTCATTACTACAGATGTAATTGTACATATGATTGTCAATATTGCAGTCCAAATAAGTGACCATGTATATTTTGTATCATTTAATACTTGACTATAAGCATCTAAGGTAAAATCCACAGGCCATAGTGTAACATCATTGCGTATCAATGAATTAGGTGAACTGAGAGAACGTGCCATAACACTAATCATTGGTAACAGACATAATAATATAAATATAAAACAGACAAAGGCAATAACTAAGTCTCCAGTCCTCTCATTTTTTGATTTAATCATGTTTGTATCCTCCTATTTTAGCTATATTTATTATTCAATATTATAAAATACCACGTTCACCAATTTTTTTTGAAAATGAATTTGCCAGTAACAAGAAAATAACACATATAACTGATTGAAATAGACCAACTGCTGCAGTTAATGAGAATTGTAACCCACGTATGCCATTTGTATATACGAAAGTAGCAATAACATCTGATACACTTTTAACCAAAGGGTTTGTTAAGGCATAAGGTCGGTCAAATTCACTACCCATAATACGACCGAGACTCAAAATGAGAAGAACAACAATGGTTGGACGTAAGCCAGGTAAGGTTATATGCCATATCTTTTTTAAACGTCCTGCTCCGTCAATTGAAGCTGATTCGTAAAGTTCTGGATTGATAGCTGTAATAGCAGCTAAATAAATAATGGCATTCCATCCTGCACTCTGCCAAACTCCCAGGAATATATAGGTTCCAATCCAATGAGAAGGTTCGTTGATGAATGGAATACTATCAAAGCCCAAATTGTTTAGTACAATGTTAGCAAGACCAGTGCTAGGTGCAAAAACTTGTAGCATCATACCAGATATAATAACCCATGAAAGAAAGTGCGGCATGTATACTATGGTTTGAGTAAATCGCTTGAAAAACTTGAACCTAAGTTCGTTAAGTAGTAATGCTAATATAATTGGAGCTGGGAAACCAAGTACTAAATCAAGTAGATTGAGTGTAAGAGTATTACGCAATGCATAGAGAAAATCCCGATTTGAAAAGGCTTTTATGAAGTATTCGAAACCATGATTGTCAGCTGTTGGCATTGCCCAAACACTCTTAAAGAGATTATATTTCTTGAATGCTGTCTGAATATATACCATGGGTATATATTTGAAAATCACAAAATAGGTGATAGGTAAAATCAACAAAAAATAGAGTGTCCAGTATTTTTTTAAATAGTTTAGAAAGTCTTTCTTTTTTCCATTCAATGGTTTAGAAGTGAGAAATTTCGAATGAAATGAAATTGATTGTTTTATTTTCATTGTTGTTCCCCTTTATTTTTTAATTTTTGTTCTATTT
>JBDMZA010000396.1:0-3590 GCA_039770155.1 Clostridiales bacterium | reverse complement strand
GAGTATCAATGAAAAAACAATTGAAAAATTCGAACAAATTACCAGTATGGAATTTATTCGAATAGATTCTAATATAACTATAGTAATTCTTTCATTAGAAAGAACTTATGATGAAAAAAAATTAACTGAACTATTCAATAAATTAGCCAATATTATTCAAAAAAAGTTTAGAGAAAAATTCAACAGAAGTTTATCTGTTTTGATATCTTTAAAATATGCAAGAATTGAAAATATTTACAAAATATATCTTCAATTAAAAAATTATTCTGACCTTTCTATATTTTTAGGTCAGGAAAAAATTCTATTTATAGAATTTTTAAAAAATCCTGTAAGTAATAGATCAATAAACTTTGATAAATACTATAATTCACTTAGACTAAATATAAAAGATTGTGATTTAACTGAAATATCAAAAACAATTCACTCAATGTTTCTTCAAACTAAAGAACCATTTTGGAACAAAAAAGCCTTAGTGAAGTTATGCGATGATTTAATATACTTAATTGAAACATATAGAGAAGAAAATGATCAAACTTCTTTAAAAGATGATTATAATAATGGTCAACTTGATATAAAATTACTTTATAATATAGAAAATCTTGAAATTTGGTTTACAAAAGAATTCTGCTATATTTCTGAATTTGTAGTAGATTTTGATGTTTATAATTACTCTATAAAAACACAAAGAATTATAAAATTTATCAAGAAAAATTATAAAAACTCAATTACAATTAAAGATGCAGTAGATAAACTAAAACTAAATAAAAACTATATTGATTATATAATCAAAAAGGAAACAGGATTGTCATTTTTAGAATATCTAACAAAGTTTCGAATTGAAAAATCAAAATATTTGATTAAAAATACTAATTATAAATTATATGAAATATCTGATATGGTTGGTTTTAAACCTAGTCAACATTTTTATGGCATATTCAAAGATCTTATAGGTTTAACTCCTTTAGAATACAAAGATTTAAAAAATAATAATCCATCTAAGGGATATCCAAAAAATAAACTCTAATTCTCGAGTATGAATTCACACGATTGAAGCGAACTTCATGCGAAAAGAATTTGGTATTATTTTTTAGGTTTTCCTAAATTTAAATAACTATAATTAAAATGTAATATAGAATAGAATCATTTAATTATTACCTTTTTAAAAGATTCAATTTCTATGTACTCATCACCACTTTTTAATACCTCAATTCTATTACTTTCAAGTATTTGAAGTATAGGATAAGGATTTTGTGGATTTGAACCACCACTTTTATCATATATCCCAATATGCAAATGTGATGGAAACATAGTATCTACAATATTATTTTTATTTACTACTTTTTCTGGCATTGTATTTTTAGCAATTTTATTGCTATAACCTGTGGAACCCATATATCCTATAACTTCTCCAAATTCAACATGATATCCCTTTTTTATTCCTTTAGCATAGGGCGAAATCTTTCTAAGATGTGCATAATACCATGATCTTGTATTATCATCATTTAAAATATTTATTCTCCATCCGCCCATTTCATTCCATCCGATATTAATTATCGTACCACTTTCAACAGCTATAATAGGAGTTCCTTCATCACCAAAAATATCTATACCTTCATGTTTTCTTGTAACATTTGTCCCACCCGGTCCATATGACCTACCTACTCCAAAACTATCACTATAATCCATATTGAATTTTTTTGCAATTGGAAAAGCACACTTAAAATAAAATTCCCCATATTCATCTCTATATATTAATTTATTTTCAAAAGCTACTTTTTGATCTTTATTTAAATACTTAACTTCTTCTTTTTTTATTAAATTAGACCCGAAAAAAGCCATGTATAAAATTATTATTCCAATTAAAAAAACTTCTGTTACAATAATTATAAATCCACTAAAAAAAATAATATTTTTAAATCTTCGAATCATTTTTGCTAATTGATTCTCATTTTGTTTCTTTGAGTTAAAATTAAAAAATTTAAAATTCATATCTACAATACCATTCTATAAACAATCTAAAAAATAATATTACATTTTTGAAATCTTAGAATCACTAAAATCATATGATTCATTATTTTAAAATGTAGATTTATTTTTTGGATGTTTCTATCCATTTTTTCAAATCTAAATTTAGTTGATCAATACTTTTTAATCTATTTAAAGAAAAATCCTTCAAAAATTCATTTCTTAAATTTCTTACTATATTATCTATATCAGTTTTGATTTTATCATCAAGTTTTACAATAAGAAATTTCTTCTCTTTACTTAAATTATTAAATGTTTTTGAATTTATTATCTTATTGCTTTCCAATATAAGTTTATTTGGAATTCCAATTCTTTCTACAGAATCATTAAAAACCATTGAAAATGTATCAATACTCTTATTTAAATAAAATTCACCACTTATTATTTTATTATTTGAATTATTAACAGCTAAAATTAAAAAAGTTGATATACTACTACCATCTCTCTTCAAATACGGTCCATATGTTAAAGTCAATAAAATTTGATCTACTCTTTTTTCATTTTGATTTATTATTCCTCCACTGCCATCCCCCAATAGATGTCTGATTTTTCTCTTATCTTCCAAATAATCAGTTTTTACTGGTTCTCTCAAATTCTTATTTCCATTTCCTATCAAACCCAATACTAGTTCTGATTTTTTATTTAATCTTATTTTTATAAAATCCATGAATGATAATTTTGTCCAATATATAATTGCATAAAGACCTATTTGTATTAATAAACCAAATATCCATCCCATTTGTGACTGTGATGTATAAAGTAAAAGTACATTATTTATTGACAATGTAATTATCAATATGCTGATTAAGGCAAATTTTGTAATAATTAACTTTACCATTCTATAAGCCCAATCTTTTATTATATCCGTATTTACTTTCCTTCCTACAGATATAGCTATAATAAAAACTCCCATTAGCAACATAAATAAAATTATAAAATGACAACCAATTATTAAAAGACAGATAGTTGCTATGACTAAGAAATTTATTATAACAGGTGCAAAATACATTAACATAAAACCCAATCTTTTTTCAGGTAATTCTTCCGATTTATATCCTTTGAAATCTTTAAATTCTCCTTTTCCCTGTTCTATCTGTTTTATTATATCAAGTCTCTTAGAATCATTTGGAGAATATTTCAAAATTTTATACTCAGCTTTATCTGCAAGTTCTGCATTTCCAAACTCCATTATTCTCCATGGAGTGTGAATATAATGATTCCACATAGAACTTGCTAAAATAATCATATTTCTATTCTCTTCTTCTTTTATTTTTGATTTGTTACTTTCATCCACTTCTAAGCCATCACTTATATAAATGTATTTTGTAATTGTTTCAAAAACAATTGTTGAACTTTTGTTTAGAAAAGTATCCATTCTTGAAAATAATGATATTGGTTTTATAAATAATAAAATTAAAATTATAAAAGCTATAAAAATCTTTAAAACAATAAATTTAACCTTGTAATTTATATTTTTTATATATTTTAATGTATATAAAATGCTTGTTATTAATAAACTAATTGATAAAACTATATATATTTTATTAGAAAAATTCTTCTTAACT
>JBDMZA010000395.1:0-4900 GCA_039770155.1 Clostridiales bacterium | reverse complement strand
TTGGATTTCTTTACCCAACTCATTCTTAATATTTTTCTCAAATTGATTTTTTAAATTTAACAAAGTTTCTAATCTAAAATTAAATTTAGCCATTATCATCAATCTTTCTATAATAAATTTTCATATCTCTAAGGGATAGGTTCACTAGTTTATTTTTTGATTCTGCCTTAAACGAAATTCAGACGAAAAGAATTGGGTGTTATTTTTAGCCTATTTCTTATCCTAATTTGAATTAATACTAATTAATTTATCAACAACATCCTTAAAAGAAAATATATCATGAGTTCCCTGTTCAATTAAAGCAATGATATCTTCAATTTTATCTATAGCAAAATCAATTTTAGGATTAGTCCCTTTAACATATGCACCAATATTAATCAAATCCTCTGAATCTTTATAGATAGCCATGACTTTCTTAATCTCTGCTGCTGCTGCTTTATGCTCTTTAGTAACAACATCAGACATAACTCTACTAATACTTGCTAATACATCAATAGCAGGATATTGATTTTTATTAGCTAATGCCCTTGAAAGAACAATATGACCATCTAATATTCCTCTAGCTGTATCAGTTACAGGTTCTGATAAATCATCTCCATCAACCAAAACAGTATATAATCCTGTTATTGATCCTTTATCAGAATTCCCTGCTCTTTCTAAAAGTTTGGGCATTTGAGCAAAAACCGAAGGTGTATAACCTCTTGAAACTGGAGGTTCTCCAATTGCTAAGCCTATCTCCCTTTGGGCCATAGAAAATCTTGTTAATGAGTCCATTAATAGCAAAACATTTTTACCCTTATCACGATAATATTCTGCAACTGCAGTAGCTAAAAAGGCACTTTTAAGTCTTACTAAAGCTGATTTATCAGATGTTGCAACAACTACTACAGATCTTTTTAAACCCTCTTCTTGTAAATCCTTTTCTATAAACTCTCTTACTTCTCTTCCCCTCTCACCTATTAAACATATTACATTTATATCTGCTTTAGTATTTCTAGCTATCATACCTATTAAAGTACTTTTACCTACTCCACTACCAGCAAATATACCAACTCTTTGACCTTTACCTACAGTTAAAAATCCATCAATGGCTTTTACCCCCATAGGTAATGGATCAATTATTCGATTTCTCAATAAGGGATTTGGTGGTTCGTTATTAATATTATAAAATTCACTAACTTCAATGTTTCCTTTACCATCAATAGGATAACCAGCACCATCTAATACTCTCCCCAGTAACTGTTCTCCAACTCCTACTCTCATATAGTTTCCAGAAGATATTACTTTACATCCTGGACCTATTCCGTTCATATCACCAAAAGGCATTAACAAAACGCTATTATTCTTAAATCCAACAACTTCAGATTTTAATGAATCTCCTTTCATAGGTATAATATAACATAATTCACCTATATTGGCTTCAGGACCTATCGACTCAATTGTTAACCCTACTACTTTAGTCACTCTTCCTGTATAATTAATTAAGTTTATGTTTTCTAACAGGTCATAATACTTTTTTAAATCTATTTTTAACATAACAATAAAATCCTTACTCCTTAGGGATAGCCAAAAAATAAACTCTAATTCTCGAGTATGAATTCGCATTATTTAAATGAACTTCAGACGAAAATAATTCTGTACTATTTTTTAGGTATACCTTAGATTTTTTCTACAATATCAAAAAAATTTTCTTTTATTTTTTTTATTTTTTCTTTTATACTATTTTCTATTACTCCATATTCTGTTTCAATAAAACAATCACCCTTTTTAAGATTTAAATCTTTTACGATATTTATTTCATTAATTCCTTCTACTTCTTTATAAAGATCTTTTTCATTTTCTTTTATATAATCATAATCATCTTCAGATACTTTAATAACTAAATCTTCTAGATTATTAGTTTGGTTAAGTGTTTTTTCTATTATTTTCATTATATACTTAGGATTTTTTTCCATTTCATATCCTAGTACTTTCTCAGTTATATTAAAAACAAGATTTATAATTTCCCCTTCCATTCCTCTAACAGTATTTTCATAGATATTCTCAATATCATTTTTTATTTTCTCTGACTCTTCAATAATTCCTTTATTCTCTTCATATCCTTTTAAAAGCCCTTCTTCATATCCTTCTTTTTTTGATTTATCAATTACTTCTTTTTTTATTTTTTCACTATCCTTCTTAGCTTTATTTATAATTTTTTTAGCATCATTATTCGCTTTACTTACTATATCCTTAGCATTATTTTTTGCATTTTTTAAAATTCCTTCACTATTTTCTTCATTTTCTTTATCATTTTCTTCTTCAGATGATTTATCATTTTTTAGTTCAATAGAGTTTTTATTTATTTTTTCTTCTACTTTTTCTTCATAATCTATTTTATAAGGAGAACCAAAATTTATTTCATTTACTTTAAATACTCTATTATACAATAATTTCATCTCCTCCACCTCTAGATATAACGATTTCTCCAGAGTCTTCCAATTTTCTAATAATATTAACAATTTTTTGTTGTGATTCTTCTACATCTTTTAATCTTACAGGTCCCATAAACTCAATATCTTCTTTAATTGTCTCTACCAATCTCTTAGACATATTATTATAAATTAAATTCTGTACTTCATCAGTTGAACCTTTTAAAGCAATTGATAGTTGTGAATTATCAACTTCACGTAAAAATCTTTGTATTGATCTACTGTCAAGAGCTAAAATATCCTCAAATACAAACATTCTCTTCTTAATATCTTCTGCAAGATCAGTATCTTCAATTTCTAAGGTTTCCATTATATATTTTTCAGTTCCCCTATCAACACTATTTAGTATATCGACGATAGATTGTACTCCTCCTGCTGCAGTGTAATCTTCTGTAACTAATGATGACAGTTTTTTTTCTAAAATTCTTTCAACTTCTTTAATTACTTCTGGAGAAGTTCTATCCATAGTAGCAATTCTTCTTGCTACATCTGCTTGTTTTTCTTGGGATAATGCTGATAACACTACCGATGATTGTGAAGGTTTTAGATAGGCAAGTATTAATGCAATAGTCTGCGGATGCTCGTTTTGTATAAAATTTAACAACTGTGCCGGATCAGTTTTTCTAACAAATTCAAATGGTCTTACTTGAAGAGAAACTGTTAATTTATTTATAACTTCTAGTGCCTTCTCAGTACCCAAGGCCTTTTCTAAAATTTCTTTAGCATATCCTATACCTCCTTCTGCAATATATTCCTGAGCAAGACATATCTGATAAAATTCTTCTACTACTTGTTCTTTCTCTTCTGGTGAAACTGATCTTATATTTGCAATTTCAAGAGTTAGTTGTTCAATTTCCTCGTCTTTTAAATGTTTAAAAATATCTGCAGATTTTTCAGGTCCCAGAGCAATAAGTAACATTGCTGCTTTTTCTTTACCTGTCCTATCTAATTTTGAACTCAAAATACACCAACTCCTATTTATTCATTTATTCTTAAAAATCAAAGAATAATACCAATTCACACTCAATCCCAATCATCGGATAACCAATTTCTCAATAGTTGTGCAACCGCATCTGGTTTTTGTTTAACAAATTTATCTATTTGCTTCCTTACTTCAGATATTTCTTCTAAATCAAGTTCAGGTAATGGTTCATCATCTGGTACAATAAAGTCTGCTCCTTCTTCTCCCTCTTCTAAATCTTCCAAAGCTTCTTCTGGTTCTTCTTTTTTCTTTCTTGGGAATAATGCTATAAACAATCCTAAAACAAGCAATAACATAAGAGCAAACATACCATAATCATTAATTAGACTTTTTATAGTATCATATATACTTATCTTTTCAACTTTTAAAGGAGCCATTTTAAATTTATTTATAGATATTTTATTTACAGATATACCTGTAGCCTGACTAACTCCTTCTTTTAGTTCATCAATAAATTCATTAGAAATATTTTTATCATCAGTAACATCTCTTCCATAATATAGAGCTAATGCTATAGAACTTTCTTCACCAATTAAACTTCCTGGAGCTTTTTCCTGTTCTGTTTCAGTTTTCTTATAGTCATAATTTGTTGTTGCTGTTTGTTTTTTATATGAACCTTCTCCTGTAGTACCATTTGGATATGTAACTGTATCACCAGGATTTGTATCTGTTCCTGGTTGCTGTGCTGAACCATCTTCTTTAGCTTCCTCTTTTGTTGTACTTTCACTAACTTTTACACCTATGCCTGCTGCTTCGTCCATCCCATCAGGAACTTCCACATCTTTAGTTACAGATTTAAGAGTATCAAAATTCAAAACTGGATTCGCAACAACTTTTATTCCATCAAAACTATCTGATGACTCACCATAAAGCTTATAAATTCTATCCTCTAGCTCTTTTGCTTTTTGAGTTCTTAATTTTTCTCTATTATTTAAACTACTTATTCCACCCATTTCACCATCTGTACTGTCTTTATTTAGTACATTCAAATTATCGTCAAGTACCACAACATCTTTTATGTCAAGCCCTGAGATACTACCTGCTACCATACTTGCAACACCTTCAACTTGTGATTCTGTAAGTTGTTGTTTAGGTTTTACAATCACTCTAGCAGTTGCTTTTCTTTTGTCTTCATCTGTATTTACAAACAAAGATTCTTCTGGAATATCTAAATCAACATCAGCAATTTCAATATTATCTGAAATTGCTTCTAATTTTGAGGCAAGATTTTTCTTTTTATATTCAGTCCATAATTTTTCTTTATCACTTTCTGTTGTATTTAACTTTATCATATTGAAAGCATCTTCAAATTCCATACCACCTTTAATAAATCCTAATGTTGCAACTTGTGCTTTTGATTTATCTTTATCATTAACTAAAATGCTCTTTTTATCATCACTAAATTTGTAATCTACTGTTGCCTCTGTCAATGCATCTGTTATTTCTT